>CAJOMK010000024.1 GCA_905235495.1 uncultured Methanobrevibacter sp. | reverse complement strand
GCACCTCTTGCCCTAATTTTCATTTCCATCTTTTCAAGTGCACTTTCGCTATTGGAATTGCTTGTAGTAAACAATACAACATCCTTTCCACGTAAGTTGTAGCTGTCAATTAATGTAATGATTGCAGGGGTTGGGTTGTTTGCCCAAATAGGTGTGCCTATGTAAATTGTGTCATATTCTTCAAGATTAAGGGTAGGAGGATAAATTTCTGTTTTAGTTTCTCTAAATGCATCAATAGTAGAGCTTAATTTATTTCTAAATCCATTACGTTTCTTTAAATCCCTGTTTGACAGATATCACATTGAAAATTAATTGCATTAATTGAACTGCTTATGGGTGCATTCCGAAGAAGTCCAAACCTGTCTTTTCATCAAATCCGCACATGATATTCATGTTGTGAACCGCTTGGCCTGATGCTCCTTTAACTAAATTGTCAATAGTTGACATGATGACCAATCTTCCAGTTTCATCAATTTCAAAGCATCCGATTTGAGCATAGTTAGATCCTCTTACACTGCTTAAGCGTGGAATCTCTCCATCTTCCAAGATTTGAATGAATGGTTCTCCTTTATATGTTTCCTTATAAATGTTCAATACTTCTTCACTTGTGATGTCTGCTCCATCAACTAAGAAACAATGGTTGGTGGTAAGTATTCCTCTAATTACTGGCACCAAATGAGGTGTGAATGAAATTTTGACATCTGAAAATGCACCAAGTTCCTGTTGAATCTCAGGCATGTGTCTGTGTTGGGTTACCTTATAGGGTTTTACGTTATCTCCAATGTTTGGGTAATGGGTTGTTGTAGCTGGATTAACTCCTGCTCCGCTTACTCCAGTTTTTGAATCGAAGATCATTCTATCTGCAAGCTTTGCTTTAGACAATGGGTATCCAGAGAGGATAGCACCAGTTACAAAGCATCCTGGGTTAGCAAGCAATGTTGCCTTTTTGATTTCTTCTCTGTGAATTTCTGGAAGTCCGAATACTCCCTTCAAGTCAGAGGTATGTTCAAGCCCATACCATTTTTCATAAACGTCAATGTCATTGAATCTGTAATCTCCACTTAAGTCAATTACCTTGGCACCGGTATCAAGTAAATCCGGTACGATTTTCATTGAAGCTCCATGTGGAGTTGCTGTAAATATGATGTCTGCATCTAATTCACTTGGCTTTTTGTTTCTAAATACCAAATCTGTTCCTCTAATATGTGGGTGGACTTTATGAACTGGTGTTCCTTCAAATTGTCTGGAGGTGATATCCACTATTTCAACTTCTGGATGAGCAGAAAGAAGTCTGATTAATTCTCCTCCAGTATATCCGCTTCCACCTACAATTGCTACACTTACCATTTTTTACACCTTTATACTTGTTGATTTTTATAATTCTATTTATTTTGATTCTAATTTTATTCATCATTGATTACATTAGTGCAATCCAAGTTTTTCTCTTCCAATTCAGAATGCTTGATTTTATTGATTATCTTACAGGTACTGTCAAGTTCTCCTCTTCTGTAATCTTTAACTCTTTTAGCTACAGCTTTGATTCCTCTTTTATCCAGTTGTTCCTGAAGCTTTTTAATGTCATGATTTTGATTTGAACCGATAGCTATTATGTCAGGTTGAATTTCCTCTACAATCTTAAACATATCTCCATCATAACCAATGTAAGCTTCATCTACGGGTTTTAGATATTTAATCATTTCTAATCTTTGATTTTCATCAATAACAGGAATTCTCTTTTTCTTTTTAACTGTTGAATCTCTTGCTATTACAACTACAAGAACTGCATCTTCTCCACCTAATTCCTTTGCCTTTTCAAGATACAATCCATGTCCTGGGTGCAATAGGTCAAATGCTCCTGTTGCCATTACTTTCATATTTTGTCTCCATTTTAAAATATAATTTTTTAAGTATAATAGTTCTAAGTATAATAGTTTTTAGTTAAATATTTTTTAAGTTATAATTTTTAGAATTATTTTATGTCTTGATATTTTAAAGCATCTACAAGATTTATTTTGTCTTTGTATAATGCTGAACCGATTACAACTCCTTTTGCACCAGTTGTTTGCAATTGCTTTAGGTCATCTAAGCTTGTAACTCCACCTGAGTAAACAACAGGTATGTCCACGGAATTAACTAAATCTATTACTGGGTCTACGTAGAATCCTCCAAGCAATCCTTCCACATCAACATTTGTAAACAATATGCTTCCTGCACCAAGATTTTGTAATTCTTTGCTTATTTCAGTTGCAGACTTATCTATCTTTTCCTGCCAACCTTTTATGACAACCTTATTGTCTTTGCTGTCAAGGGAAATTATTACCCTTTCGCTTCCATATTCATCAGAAAGTTTGGTAATTGTTTCTGGTTTCTTAATCCCCATGGTTCCAATAATCAATCTATCAATATCAAGGTTAAGCAATTCTTCTGCATATTCAATGCTTCTTATGCCTCCTCCAAGTTGAATTGGAACGCTAACTTCATCAAGCACTTTCTTAATGGTTTCAATGTTTGTTGTGCTTTCAAGTGCACCATCAAGATCGATGACATGAACAACTTCAGCACCTAAGTCTTCCCATTTTCTAGCTACTTTCTCAGGGTTTTCAATGATTACCTGTTCAGTTCCAGGTTTTCCTTGCACTAACTGTACGCATTTTCCGTTTTTAATGTCTACAGCAGGCATAATTAACATTTTATTATCTTGAAATGACATTTTGATTCCTTTTGAATTTATTTTCATTATTAATTTTGAATATTAAAAATATTATAATATTATAATATATTTTCTTTATATTATTAATTTATTTTCTTTTAATGATTTTCTCTAATTTTTTCATATCTTTTTATTTTTTAATATTTTTTAGAGTATTACATTTAGTACAATTTAACTAATTTAAGTAATAAATAATTTTAAATATGATTTGAAACTTTATAGTTATTAGTAATCAAAATCACTAAAAAAGTATTACTTTTCTTGTTTTATCATAGAAAAAATAATACTTTTTCTGGGTGTGATAATATGAATGTTAATATTAGGGAGTTAAGCAGTGGTCCTGAAGAGATAAAAAGGGTTCAAAGATTTTTATTTGATATGATTAAACTTGAATTTGGTTATGATTGTGTCCCTGAGTGGCATCAGGATATTGTAAATATAGACGAATATTATATTAATCCAAAAAGAAATGCGTTTTTTGTAGCATATTCAGAAGATGGCAAGATTATAGGGACAATTGGGATAAGGGCTTATGACAAGGACTTTAAACAGTTCAGAAATATATATAGCAAAGAAAATACATCAAGCATATGGCGACTCTTTGTAGATAGAAGATACAGAAGATGTGGTTTGGCTTCTAAAATGTTTAGCATAGCTGAAAATTTCGGAAGGGAAAATGGATACAGCAACATTTATTTACATACCCATCATACCTATAAGGGAGCCTTTCAATTTTGGACTAAAATGGGTTTTGTCACTACCTTGGATGAAGATGATGAACTTGAAACTATCCATATGGAGAAATACATTAAAGAATTAAAGATTTCCCCTCAAGAAGGTGTTTTAACTTATGCTATAAAAATATAAAAATAGTTTTTAAATTATTTAAAATATTAACATTTAAAACTTTCTTTTTTTTTAATTATTTATATGAATAATTTCTTTTTTAAAAAATCCTATTAATTTCATTGGTTTTTTAGAATAATTAAGGTAAAAATAACTTATGGTCTTTTAATATATTTTTGTGTGTGGGGACATGCATAAATGCATTTTCCGCATACTGTATCAGGGGTTCCTAAATTTTCTTCAGAAACTATCAATGCATATCTTTCACACTTTTTATCATCATAAAACTCATTTCTTTTCAGTTTATAATTCCAGTTAATCCCACTTATTGCACCACCTAGACAGGCATCCCTGCAAATCATGCATTTTCCACATTTTGACTTAAGAACAGGTTCTCCAAAATCAAGAGGAGCATTTGTTAAGACTGATGATATTCTTAAGGCAGACCCATACTTCCATGTTGTAAATAGTGCAGACTTTCCAATCCAGCCAAGCCCTGCACGGGTAGCTATTGTTTTATGAGGCAGTTCAAATGAATTGAATTCACCAAAATCAGTTCCCAATCTCTTTTTTGTTTGTGCATATGCATCATATCCATTATCAATCAAATATTCTTCGCAAAGCATTCCAAGTGCATCTAATCGAGAATTCAAATCCACCAATTCAAGAACATACTCTAATGTTGGTGCATTTTCCATGTCTCTGATAATTTCCTTGGGGTATGTGATATAAAATACAACTCCAGAATTCAATCCTTCCTTAGGTGAAAAATTGGTGATGTCTGCAAATCCTACCTCTGTTGCACCATTCTTCTGCAAATGTTTTTTTAGTTCAATAGACAAGGACATGGTCAAATATTTACATTTGATGATATTTAAATCTATTTTAAGTATTATTTTTAGTAAAACCTAAATATTTGGGTTTGTAAAATTTATTTAAAAATATTTATAATTTTGTAAAGTTAATTAATTTAATTATCCATTTAACTAATTTTTTTCTATTTTTTTTTTTAAACAAAATTATATTTATCAAATATAATTGAAAAGTAATAAATATATTTTTATATAATTTACTAGAAATTATATTTTGTATTAAAATAATTAAAAAAAAGTATTACTAAGGTGGTATTTTTTACAAAAAAGTAATACTTTCATAAGATTAGGTTATTTTAATCAATGTTATATGGTGAATAAATATGGATCAAAAAACTAAGATGATTATAGTTGCTCTAGCTGCCATTATTGTCATTGGTCTTGCTGCTTTTGCATTTATGGGAGGATTCCATGATAGCGACCCAACTCATTTAACTGTAGCAACACACAGTAATATGGCAGAACCTGAAGCAGGTTTTAACCCACTTACTGGTTGGGGTTGCGGACACATGAATTATAATCCATTGGTGCAAAGCTGTTTATTCAAAACAGATAAAAATGGAGAGATAGTTCCTGATCTTGCAACAGATTATTCAATCAGTGCTGATGGTTTAAAATGGACAGTAAATGTTAGAGATGATGTAAAATTCTCTGACAACTCTACCTTTGATGCAAAGGATGTAGCATTCACATTTAACACTGCAAAAGATACTGAAACTGATTTGGATTTAACCAACCTTAAAAAAGTCACGGCTAAAAATGACACTTGCATTGAATTTGAATTAGTTGAACCAAGATCAACCTTTATTTATGATTTAAGATACGTAGGTATTGTACCTGAAGAGTATGATAATGAAACCTATGGCGAACACCCAATAGGTACTGGGCCATATGTATTAGACCACTGGGATAAAGGTCAACAAGCAATCTTTGCCTTAAATGACAATTGGTATGGAGACAAACCTTACTTCACTCAAATCAACATGTTATTCCCTGAAGAATCTACCTGGTTAGAACTCACTAAATCTGGTCAAGTGGATGTAGCTCCAGTTGCAACTTCTGCATTAAACGAATCTGTAGACGGTTACAACTTTGTTGAAAAATCTGCGGGAAGAGCACAAGGTATATCTTTGCCATACCTTGAAGATACTGGAAAAACAAGCTCCGCAGGTGCAAAAATAGGTAACAATGTAACTGCTGATAAAGCAATCAGAGAAGCATTGAACGTTGGTATCAACCGTCAAAAAATCTGTGATGAAGTATTCTCAGATCACGCTTCACCAGAATTTACCAGTGTAGATACCAGAGAATTTGCAAATCCTGCTGCTAAAGTAAAAGATGGGTATGTTGCAAAAGCTAAACAAATCTTAAAAGAAGGTGGATGGGAAGACACTGATGGTGACGGAATCGTTGAAAAAGATGGTGTAAAAGCATCCTTCGATTTATATTACCCTCCAGATTACCTTGACAGACAATCCTTAGCAACTGTATTTGCAGAACAGGCTAAAGATTTAGGTATTGAAGTAAACCTCAAAGGTGCTGACTGGGATACCATTTACTTAAACATGTATTCCTCTGCTGCATTAATGCAACAAACCTCACCTGACCCATATAAATCCATCTACCAACAATACCACAGTAAAGAGGCAGATGACTTCTATATGAACCCTAACTTGTACAGCAACTCTGCTTCTGATAAATTAATGGAAGAAGCAATGCACTCTACTAATTCCGATGCTGCAAATGCATTATGGGCTCAATCTGCTCTTGTAAATGGAGGAGGTTGGGGTCCTGCTGGAGATGCTCCATGGGTATGGATTGCTAACTACAACTACAACTACTTCGTAAAAGATGATATTGATATGGGTGAACAACCTGACGGTTTAGGAAATGACTTCTTAATTAATATCTGTGAATGGACCAGATCCAATTCCACAGCTTAATTTTTCATTTCCTTTTTTATTTTTTTATTAATTTATTTCTTTTAATTTTTTTAAAAAACTTCAATTTTAATTTAAATATTAAATTCATTTTTAATTTTATTAAAGAATATTTTCGGATTTAAAAATAATGGGGTTTATTTTCAATGAATAAACAAAAAGTAGCAAAATATTTTGGTTGGAAATTGGTACGGTTTATCGTATTGATGATTGCAGTTGCAATATTTAGTTTTGTATTATTAGATTTATCCCCTATTGACCCAGTTAATGCTTATTTACATGGTGCTGCAGTATCAGAAACTCAAAGACAAATTCTATATCAATATTTCGGTACTAATGTTCCATTGCCTGATAAGATTTTCAATTGGCTAATGGACTTGCTTCAAGGCAATCTAGGAATTTCCTTAATTTATCGTAGACCTGTTATAGAGGTTATCATTGACAAATTTATGGCTTCTCTTGCATTGATGGCAATTTCATGGATATTAAGTGGTGTCATTGGCTTTGCATTGGGAGTTGTAGCAGGTAAGAACAAAGGCTCCTGGATTGATAAGGTCGTAAAGGTTTATTGTTATGCGATTCAATCTGCACCATCCTTTTGGGTAGGTATGCTTGTATTGATGGTCTTTTCAGTTTATCTTGGATGGTTCCCAATAGGATTCGGTGTTCCTATTGGTGTTAGTAGTACTGATGCAACATTTATAGAATGGGCAACCCGACTTGTTCTTCCTACATTGGCATTAAGTCTTGTAGGTCTTGCTCCAATTGCTATGTATACACGTAACGAATTGATTCAAGTCTTATCCTCAGATTATGTTTTGTTTGCAAAATCAAGAGGTGAAAAAGGTTGGGATTTAGTGAAAAATCATGGTATAAGAAATATATTGCTTCCTGCAATCACATTGCAATTCCTGTCATTCAGTGAATTGTTTGGTGGAGCAGTAATGATAGAGCAGGTTTTTTCATATCCTGGAATAGGACAGACTGCAGTTGCAGCAGGTCTTCAAAATGATGTTCCTCTGTTTTTAGGAATTGTAGTCATCAGTGCAATATTTGTATTTGTAGGTAATCTTCTTGCGGATATTTCTTATTACTTTATAGACCCAAGAATTAAGGAGAATGAGTTCAATGATTAAGAAAAAGTATAATGATAAAGAGCAATGGTTCATATACCATGCAAATCTTAGAACAAAAACCCTTGTAGTTATTGGGCTTGCAATTGTGATTATCCTAAGCATTTTCATAAGTGGTTATTTCATTAGAGATATCCCTACTAACTTTGTTAATGCAATGCAGATGCCTTCCTTAGAACATCTTTTCGGGACTGATTGGATGGGAAGGGACATGTTTCAGCGAACAATTGCTGGGCTTGGATTAAGTATTATGGTAGGTTTCATTGCATCTGTTGTCAGTACAATAATTTCTATTATTCTAGGATTATTCTCAAGCTTCAACAAATTCGCAGATGAAGTTGTTGCAGGAATAATAGACTTATTCAGTTCAATTCCTCATATCCTTTTAATCATTCTTGTTTCAATGATGTTTGGAGGAGGAGTATATGGTGTAATCATGGGTGTCGGTTTGACACATTGGACGCCTCTTGCAAGGGTTTTAAGATCTGAAGTTAAGGAAATCATGACAAAAGAGTACATTTCCCTCTCAGAAAATCTTGGAAGAAATAAAGTTTGGATAGCAATTAAACACATTTTCCCATTAATCATTTCCCAAATAATTGTAGGGGTAATCCTAATGTTCCCTCATGCAATCATGCATGAAGCTGCGATTACATTTTTAGGATTTGGATTGCCTCCTCATGAACCTGCAATTGGGGTAATATTAGCGGAATCCATGCACTACTTGTCATCAGGATGCTGGTGGCTAGCATTCTATCCTGGTTTATCATTACTCTTGGTTGTATTACTATTTGACTTGATTGGAGAAAATGTTGAAAAATTACTCAACCCTGAAACTGCACAAGAATAAGAGAAATTTTTATAATTTCTCTTTTTTATTTTTTAGGCGATAATATGAATATTGAAATTAAAGAGATTCAAAATGTTGGAGATGAAATAGAAACTGTTCAGAAATTTTTGTATGAGCAAATTAGAATTGGCTATGATATTGGTCCCACTCCTAAATTTCACTATGATATTGAAGGATTGGATGAGTATTATATTTTACCTAAAAGAAATTGCTTTTTTGCAGCATATGATGGGGATAAGATAGTTGCAACTGCAGGAATTAGGGCATATGACAGAGATTTTGAGTTTTTTAGAGGACAATATACACAAGAGAATACAGCAAGCATTTGGAGATTAATGGTTGATGAAAACTATAGAAGAAAGGGCATTGCACGCCGTCTTGTAAAATCTATGGAAGAGTTCGCTAAAAAAGTGGATTATAAACAAATTTATTTGCATACCCATAGGTATCTTGATTCTGGATTGCCATTTTGGAAGTCTCAAGGATTTGTTATAACTGTTGAAGAAGATGACTATGATGAAACAAGTCATATGATAAAAGTTTTAGTTTAGTTAATTTAATTATTATTTATTGATTATTGAATTGATATTGTCTCTAATTAAAGTGATTAGGTGGTTTGATGGACAAATTATTGGATGTTGAAAATGTTTCGATTTCATTTATACAATACACAAGGGGATTAAATCAGAGAGATTTGAAAGTTATCACTGATTTGACATTGGATATATCTGAAGGAGAAATTTTAGCAGTATTAGGTTCAAGTGGTTCTGGTAAAAGTTTGTTTGCACATGCAATATTCGGAATCTTGCCTGAAAATGCAAGACTTGATGGAAAAATCAAATTTAAAGGAAAAGAATTATCTCAAGAGGATAAGGAAGAAATTAGAGGTAAAAACATTGTGCTAGTGCCTCAATCAGTAAACTTTTTAGACCCTTTAATGAAGATATCAGATATAGCAATTGGTCACTGTGAAACTGAAGATGAGAAAAAAGCTATGAAAATCAAGCAAAGAGAGATCTTTGAACATTATAATTTAGGCCCCGAAGTGGATGATATGTATCCTTTCCAATTATCTGGGGGTATGGCAAGAAGAGTACTTGTTTCAACTGCATTGCTTGCTGATCCCGATCTTGTTGTAGCTGATGAACCAACTCCTGGTCTAGATGAAAAGACTGTTCAAGAGACATTAAATCACTTTAAGCATATGAAAGAAGATGGAATTGGTGTTCTTCTAATCACACACGATATTCATGCCGCATTGGAAGTGGCAGATAGGATTGGAATATTCTATTCAGGATATGTTATAGAAATCGCATTGAAGGAAGATTTTTCAGGAGATGGAGAAAACCTATTGCATCCATATACAAAATCATTATACAAAGCATTGCCAGCCAATGGATTTGAAGTGGTGAAAGGATATCAGCCATTGCATGGTGAAATAATTAAAGGCTGTCCATTTTATGATAGGTGTGATATGAGATTTGATAGATGTAAGAAAGAAAAACCTGAATTGATAGATGTTGGCAATAATAAAAAGGTAAGATGTTTCAAATATGAGGAAGGTGCATAAAATGGAGCTTGTAGCAAAAAACATTTCCTTTAAATATCCATCAGCTAAAAAATACTTATTGCAGGATGTTAATCTGGAATTGGACAATAAGAAAATCATTGGATTGGTTGGGGATAGTGGTAGTGGAAAATCTACATTATGTAAGATTTTATCCGGATATGTTACCAAATTCCAAGGTGAAGTAATATTTGATGGTAAACCACTTCCAAAAAAAGGATTCAAGCCAGTTCAATTGATTTATCAACATCCTGAAAAGGTAATGAATCCTAAATGGAGAATGAAACAGGTATTGGAAGAATCATGGAATGTGCAAGATGAAGATTTGACTCAATTTGGTATTCAAAAAACATGGCTTACCAGATTCCCACAGGAATTGTCTGGTGGGGAGCTTCAAAGATTCTCAGTATTGAGATCATTGAATCCAAATACAAAATTCCTGATTGCTGATGAGATGACTACAATGCTTGATGCAATTACCCAAGCACAAATCTTGGATACTGTTTTAAAAATAGTTAAAGATAGAAAAATGGGATTCTTATTGGTAAGTCACGATATGGATTTGGTGGACACAATATGTGATGACAAGATATATTTAAAGGATATCAATGCGGCAATGAAGTAGCATTGTTAAAAGTTAATTATTATTTTTTATCATTGTTTTCTAAACCACCTATTTTTTTATTTTTTTCTTAAAATTCCTATTTTTTATTATTATTATTTTCGAAACCACCTATTTTTTATTTTTATTTTTATTAATATCGAACAATCTATTTTTTCATTATTTTTATTTTCTTTTTGCAGTGGATTTTTGAAATTTCCAATAAATAATAGTAAAAAAATTTAATTTCATGTAATTACATGAAATTAAAAAATAAATCAAAATCGTTTTTTAGTAATTTTCCTTGAAATTCTTCACTAATCTGGAAAATATTGAAATGTCTGATGGCGGTTGTTCAATTTCTTCTTTCTTAAACCATTTTGCAGTGGTGATTTCATTTTCATCCACCTTGATTTCACCAGACTTGTATTTGCAGATGCAGCCTATCATCAATGAGTTTGGAAATGGCCAGGATTGACTGCCAA
>CAJOMK010000023.1 GCA_905235495.1 uncultured Methanobrevibacter sp. | reverse complement strand
TATTCAAATCAAAGATACAAAACAAATGGATAATCATTTTAGGATTTTTAAACTGTTTTTTAGGAAATGAAATACTTCTTAAACTGTTAGAAAAGCAGAATCAAGAACAAATATTAAAATCTGATTCTTAAACATTTTAGGATTTATTCCATGAGTTTTAGGATTTGAAATAAGTCTTAAAATGTTTTTAAGACAGTTTCATATCAAAAAATATGATTATGGTTAAAAATCAGTTATATTGTGCTTAAATGATTTTAGGATTATCAAATAAGTCTTAAAATGATAAATTAACAGATTTTTGCATGAATTACAAGAATGAGTTTCTATCAGATAAATTGAATTTATTTGATTTTAGGATTATTTATTTCACTTAAAAATGAGTTTAAAGCAGTTATCAAAAATTATTTGAATACTGATTTTAGGATTTGTATTCATTGAAAAAGTGATTTTAGGACTTTTAATTATTGCCTAAATGTTAATGAAGATGAAAGCTCGTTATGAACTTTCTCTTCATTAAATTTCAACTACATAAAGGAAGATTTGTAGTTTCTTGCTTTTTCATTATTATATAAGTTAATATAGATATATTAACCATAATAACATATGTTATTGATATCTTATAAATTTATTTAATTTATCTATCTAAATTTGTAAATAAATTCTATTTTTTCTAATACTTTTCACTAAAACAAAGCTCACTATTTTTATTAGAGTATATAGTGAAGGTGCATTTAATTTAATGAAAAAGATTTTTCAAATAATGTTATCTATTTTGAGTACGATTTTTATACCATAATTTGCGAAATTGTCTTACTGTTTGAGTTTCCTCCTTGAAATGTACCTTCTTTTTTCCTTTGAATTTTAAGAGCTGATAAATATGAAAATTAATTATACTTCATTGAATAGTAGTTTAGAAATAAATAAAAGACAAATTCAAATGAGTATAGCACCAAAAACTAGTAAAGAAGATAATAAATATGAAAATAGGATTGACCCACTTGTTCCTGTTGATGTAGCACAATATCTAATCTTACAGAACAATAGGCTTGACAAATCAATTCGTATTTTAGCTCAAGATGTTATTCTAAATGAGTTTACCTTCTTATATGATAAAGAATCAGATATAGAAGAAACCGTTGCTAATTTTTGGAAAAATAATATAAACGAACTATATAAACAGCTCCAAGAATTCTATTCTTATGGATTCGGTGCTTCCGAAGTCATATTCGATGAAAAAACAGGACTTCCAAAAGAATTATATCAAATCCCTGCTGAAACATTGTACATCAAACAAGACCATCACAAAGATTATGAAACTGGCGAAATAACTTACAGTTACTATGCAGTTCAAAAGATTGATGGAAAACCTGATGTTAAGATGAAACTCAGTAGATTTACATATGATCAAGAGGACGATGATTTACCAACATGCTTTTGGCTAGGTGGTGGTAAGACATCTGAATTCTATGAAATCCCTTATTGGTTACCTGCATTTAACTCCATATCTGCTAAGGTAGCATTAGATGAATTAAATGCTAAAAAGATTAACGAGGGAAATTTAATGAGTGGAATACTCGTTATTCGCAGACCTCCTGCTATAGAAGGTGAAAAAGAAGAAACCAAAAAGGATTTGGAAGACCAAATGACTGATGCTGGTACTGGCATTCTCGTTATGGATTTAGAAAGTTTTAATACAGAAATTCCACTAGAAGTCCAGTATGTTCCAATAAGTGAACAAAACTATTCTTACTTATCAGAATTGGCTGATAGGTGTGATGAGGACATTCTCGCTTGTTTTAGCATACCGAAAGTCAGGCTTATGATTGATGATGTTACAGAATCAATGAACTCCCAAAAGTCCAATACCATTTATGAGATTTACACTAAAAGCTTGGAGAACGAACAGCTTCCATTTGAAATTGAAATAAATAAATTCAATAAAGAATACTTTGAATATGAGGGTGCTGTAGATATTCAAACTCCAATATTCAGTGATAAAAAAGAGGTAGAAGTCAATTCTATTCTTAATCTATTCAATAATGGTATTCTAACTCTTGGAGAGACAATTAAAGCAATTAGTATGTATTATCCTAAATTGAGATTAGAATATAATGAATCTAATCCAATATTCAATGAAAGATTTTGTAGAGGCAGGTTCCTTGGTTTGACCCAGTATTCTAATAATGAATTAAGTGATGTTGATGAGGTTATGTCATGGCTTCAACAATAATCAATAAGAAATACTGGGAGAGAAAATCTCTCATTGAAAAAAGACAGAATAGATTGTCTGCATATTATATTCAGGTATACAACAATAATATCATCGATAAATACATTGAAGATTATTTAACTGATGAAAATATACCTAGACCAACCCAAGCAATGATATATGGCGATTTATATGTATTAAATAAACCACAAGTTTATGAACAATATAATCGAATTGTTAATTCAAAATATACTTCAGATTTAGCAATAAACGAGATGCTTATTAAAAATAAAGCAGAAGCTAGACTAAATACTGTTGTAGAAGCAGAATTAGAAAGAATATCTAAAAATTTAGATTATACTGAAAAAGTATTGGGAACTCATGAATTAAATCTTAAAGAATATCAGAAAATTGCTAAAAGGGAAAATAAAACAGCCAATCGTAAAAATATAATGGAAAGAAGTGTTAAAGACTTGGATTTCATTCGTAGCCAATTCGGTGTAAATATTCCCAGTAATGTTTTTACCTACAGGGATTTGGATACTACTGCCGAAGCATTGAATAGGCAAACTCAAATGGATGCTACATGGGAAGAATACGATGCTATCAATCAAGAAGCAGAAATTCAAGGATTACCTGAAGTCTATACACAGAAAGAATGGATATGGACTAACGAGGGACAGACTACAAGACATTCAAGTAATGATGGACAAGTAGTTGATTTCTATGATTACTTCCAATGTATGCACGATGTAACTGGCGAAGTTGAACCTTTAATGTATCCCTCAGACCCAAACGGCAGTTTTGAAAATACATGGATATGCTATTGCCAATTTAGAGCATTTTAATATATATTAGATTATTTACTTTTTATACAAAATTAACTTACATTAATTATTTGAACGAGTTGATTATTTTAAAATGACTTGTTTTAACCGATTACATTATTTTAATCAATTCATTGTTTAAAACATAGCTGTATATTTTCTAGTTTGAACCTAGAAGCTATGACTAACTGAAAGAGAGGCATTTAATTGAACGAAGCGACTTATATCACTGGTGTTGTAATTGCTAACGGTGTTCCTGATTCGGATGGGGACTGCCTAGATAAAAAGGACATTAAGACTATCTTTACCAAGTATCTAGACAGAGCTACTGATGTAATGCACACTAGAATCAAAAATGAAGGTGTGGAAGTTTTAGCGAACTGGATTACAGAATCAGACACCGAACTCAATGGTAAAATTGTTCCTTCAGGTTCTTGGATGGCTACTTTCGCAGTAACAAATGAGGAATTATTATCATCAATAAAAGATGGTAGTATTTCAGGTTTGAGTCTTGGAAGTGTATCAGAAGATGCTATGACCAAAAAATACTGGTTCATTAACAAATCTATCCACTATCAAGACTTAGATGATTTGGAAGAAGTAATTCCATTGTTTATTAGTTTCGTAGACAAAGGAGCTAACCAATATGGCTTGGAAGTAATGGATTACAATTTTTATATCAATAAAAATGACAAAACTGGTGAAAATATGACTAATGAAGAAAAAAATGAAGAACCTATGATTCCTTTATCAGCAATCGACAAACTTCGTGATATTTTCAGTATTAACAAAAGAGATACTGAGGAAGATGATGAAACCAAAATCGATAAAGAGGAAAGTGGTGGAGAAACACCTGCTGAGAAAGATATTTCTAATAAGGAGTTATTAGAAGAATTGCCTGGTGCTATCGTACAAGCCATTGTGGAGGCATCTGCACAAGCAACTCCAAATCCTCAGGAAGATGTAGTCATTAATAAAGCTGATAAAGATGACAAAAAGAAAGAGGAAGATGAAACTACCAAAAAAGAAGATGAAACCTCTGGAGAGAAAGAAGAAGAGTCAGAAGAAGATGAAAAGAAAAAAGAAGATTCAGAAATTAACAAAAGACAAACTTCTATGACTGATACTGTAGTTGAAACAACTTCTTCAACTGATTTCTATGAAAGAACTGGTAGGGATCATCTCGGTAGAAAAATTAGAAGATAAATATCAATTTTATTCAAATTTACATTTTAAAAAAATTAAGAGCTGATAAATATGAGTGTAAAAGTAGTTACAAGAGAAACTATTGAAAAAAACTTGCCATTTATATTGAAATGGTCTAAAAATCCAAGAGATAATGGTGGAGCTATCAATCCAGGTTGGAAACAACAAACTGAAATTGATAGGTTCTTAGAATTAGTGGAGAACACCCCAAGTATTCTTAACGATGCTAGGTTCATTCAAATGGAATCTATTGAACACGATATCAGTTATCTTCGTGTTAAAGCAAGATTACAATCCATGAAAAAATTAAGTGGGGAAAATAAAGGTGCTCCATTACAAAAAGAGTATACTACTGATTTAGATGAAACAGTACCTGAATTCAGCAGGTCTAAACTTGAAGCTGAACCATTCTCAATCTTTACATATACTTCAAAATTATTCTTAAAAACTAACATCGAAAAAGAAAGCTTTTTACCACATATGGAAGCTATACTTGCTGAAAGAGCAGGATACAGTGCGGAAAATATTGGAATGTATGGTATCAAAAACGAGAACACTACCAGCACTGATGGTGTTCACCAAATTGATGGAGTATTCAAGCAATTAGAAAACATTGCAGAAACATACGAAACCAATGTAGCAAAAGACCGCAAAGCTCCTATGGGTTATTTCAAAGATATAGATGCTACTAAGCAATTAGTACCTCAGGTCAAGAAAATGATAACCCAATTCAGTAAACAAAGAGGTAAAAGAGCTAATGCTAAGATTTATGTTTCTACTGAGTTTGAAGGATTGCTCATTGAAGAGGCTGATGAAAGACCAACAGAAAAAGGAGATAACCTTTATTTCGACAATGGTCAATTAAAACTTTGGGGAGTACCAATATCTCAAGCCGATTTCCTTGATGAACCAGATAATGGTTACGGAGAACAAATCCTGATGGCTGATCCTGATTCTATTGTATTTGGATTCGTTAATGAAATCGAGTCTGAGAACGATTATGAATTATCTGCAAAGGCATACTTATCTACTGTCGATGTATACTTTGATGTTTTAATCTTATACAATAAAGATGTACTCGCAGCTAAAATCATAAATATTCCTTCTGCAGTTGTTGATGATGGCGAAGGTGATGATACTCCCTGATATTGAGGTAAATCCTGAAACTAGAAACATTAATTTTGTAATTAATGATGGAACATCTGCTATTCAAGGTGCAGAAGTCAAAATTGGAGAAATAACAGGAACTACTGGCAGTGCAGGTGGTTGTACACTCCACGATGTAAGTGATGGAGAACATTCAGTTACTGTTACAGCAGATGGCTATATCACCAAGACTGAAACAATTACTGTTTCCGAATCAAGTATTACATTTTCTATTAGTTTAGTATCAGAATAATTTTTCATGAATATTTTAGGTTGAATTTTACCTATTGAATTATCAATTTCGTGATTAATTATTTCATACTTTTTTTAAAAGGTAGTGATTTAATGGAAGATATAACAATAATAGAAGAAGTATTGTATAAACTTGATGGTTGGGTTGTAGAGAATATAGATAATACCACCGATTTAGAAGAAACTAATTCATTTGAACCTGATGACATGGAATACAATAAAAAAGTGTCAAAAGAGGAAATACTACATTTTTATGATATAGCGACCAATTATGCCTTAGCTTACACCCAATTAAGCAATTTTGCTACTGTCCCTGAAAGTGATACTGCTTTAATCTTATGGACTGCTGGTTTATTATGGCGAAAATATGATATTCGACCTAATGACCAAATAGATGAGAGTTATCCCATAGGATATGGTGATACACTAATTATTCAAGCCAAAGAGATGTTAAAACCATATAAAATCCATAAAAATTATAAATTCAATATTTTCTAATTTTAGGTGATTTTATGGGTACTTGGGATGAATTAGATACTCAGGTCAATGTATCATTAGATACCTCAGAATTGGATGAGTTAATCCAATTATTAGATGGTGACCCTGTTTTTACACCAGCGATTGAACTTGCTGAAAAGTATAAAAAAGGAATAGAAAATGGTGCAAAAGAAGGAGCAGAAACTATTGCTAAAAGGAACAAATCTCTTCAAGAATTAGCAATAGCAACCAATGGTACAATAGCATCAATGAATCTTATTACATCTATTGAAATAGAGGAATTATCTGATACCTCATATCTCGTTGGAACTAGTATCACTCATTTTTATCCTTTGTGTGTAGAAAAGGGCAGAGGAGAAGTTAGACCAGTAAATGCAAAAGTTCTTCACTGGTTCACATTATCAGGCAATGAGGTGTTTAGTATGTACAGTTCTCCTGCTCCTCCAAGACCTTTTGTTAAACCTGCTTACGAGCAAACTCAATCAGAAGCTCAGGATATTATTGAAAAAAGTATTTTTAATCAAACTATTCAATAAAATAGGTGAATTTTTATGTTATCTAGTGATGAAACAATCTATTCTATCTTAATGGGTGAAAAAGAAAATGGAAATGAAGTTTTAAAACATTTCCAAATTATGTATCCTTCAAAAAAAGTTGCTTCAGAGTCAAATTCTATCTTCATATGTGTTGTATCTAGTGAATTACACACTGAAATGAACGATGCTTCAGAATATAAGGATTTAATTGAGATATTAATAACTACCAAAATTAAGGATTATAAACGTGCTATTTTCACTATAAAGACTGTATCAAAGGAAATAATCAGAATACTCAAAGAAAATGTTGAATTATTTCATATTAAACCAATTATTAGAAATATTGCACCTGAATATAATCCAAATTTCGTGTTAAATCGTGGTCATATCATGGTAGAATGCTTAACTGACTTTGAAAAGGATGAAAGCGATGAAGAAAGTATCAAAAAAGTTTGTAAAATCTTATTAGATGATAATAATATTGATGTAGGAGATGAAAATGAATAAAAAAGAAGAATATGATTATTTAAACGATTTAAACTTATTAGAAATACCTAATATGTTAAAAGTTGGATTTGAACATTATATTCAGTCTAACAATATCAAAATCAAATCCAAATCAGAATTAATGAAAAATCTTGATAAATTCAAGAAAGATAATGCAGGAGTATAAGAAAATGGCGAAAGAATCAGAAATTAATGTTTACGAAATTGTAAATTCAGTAGTTAATGCAATTCCTGGAATGGCATCATCTATTGCTGTTATCGGTGCTTTTGATAGTGAGATCACTGAAATTACTGATGCATCAACTGCAAGGGTGGCACATTCACTTTTCGGAACATCTTCTACTTATGGAACATTTAAAGGTACTGATGTTATTGATTTTCTCTTTATAGGAGCATCTAACTTGGTAGTAGCGAACATTACTACATGGACTGATGCAGAAACACCTGTTGCCGAAACTACTTTGACAAACGAAAAATTAACTCAAGCTTTAGCAAAATTAAAAGGTGAAAGATTTGATATGCTTTTTATTGCTGATGAATTGTCCGATTCAGCTCAGACCATCGTATCAACATGGTTAGATGAAGAATTAAAAGGAAAAAATCCTCACGGACAAGTTGCAAGTTTAACTCGTGCCAATGCCTCTGCCTATGCTACTAGTGTTCAAACTTTCAATAAGAACATCTATTATATTAATACTCAAAATCTTACAGTAAATGGTGCACAATTGGATTTAAACAGAAGTACTGCTTATATCTGTGGTTTAATTGCAGGAATGAGTGTATCAAGGAGTTTAACTTCTAAAATAATTCAAGGAGTAACTGCTGTATCACCTGAGTATACAATGGAAACAGGCGATTTAGGTGCTTCCTTATTGAATTTGAATATTCCATTTATTAAATGTAAAGACAGAAATCTCAAAGAATTTGTTTGTGTAAGCAGTATGCTCCCTAACGGACTTGATATTTACATTAATCGTGTCAGAGATTATGTTTTAAAAACTATTGCAGTTGAAACATATTTAGGCGAACAGTCTAGTGATGCTACTGTCGAGGGTATTGATAATATCGTGCAGACTGTTAAAAAAGTTTGTGTTGAAGATTTGAAGTTATTAAAAGATATTGTTTACAGTGTTGAAAAGGTATCCAGTGATTGTATTGAAATTTACATCGAATATATGAAATTCGATGGTATAATTACAACTATTAATCTTTATTATACTATTCAGGTGGAATAATGACAGATAAAGAACTTTACATCGGAAATATGAAAGTGATGTGGGGTACTAATGTTAAAGTTAGTCCTGAAACCAATATCACAAGTACTGCAACCTTTGATGGTGTTGTAACTGATGGAACAGATAAAATTCCATATTCTGTGAGTATGGACCGTTTAAGATATGGAACCCAAACCAATTACATGTCTTTGCATCAAAAATTAGACAAAATGCTTACTGTTCCTGATACAATTAAAGTTGTGGAGACTGTTCGTACAACAACTGAAGCATATAAAATCATTGATTATATCTACAATTGTTTCGTAGATGATGATAGTTATGAAATCAATGCAGATGAGAGAACAGTTGAAAATCTATCATTTAAAGGTTCATCTAAAACAAGAAAATATGAAAAATTAAAAGTATAACTTAAATTTTTATTTTATTGGTATTTTAAAGGAGTATTGCCAGTTTTGGTAATACTCCTATTTTTTTTAAACAATTATTATCATGGAGTTTTCACTATGGCTGAAGAAAAAAACAAAGAATTGGAAATAAACACTGATGAAAAAGTTTTGAAATTAGAGGAATTATTGGTTGAAGGAGCAAAGGTAGAAGTGCCAATAACATTCGATTATCCTACTGAAGATGGAGTAATACCAGTTTCTGCTATGATTAGACCAATTACAAGTTTAGAATGGAATAACACTTTAAAAGAATATTCCAATGATTTAACTAACTTTGGTAATGCAATTTTAAATCTTGGTTTATTATCAAGTAAAGGCGAACCTATTGGTATAAATTTAATCGAAACAATGCCCGCAGGTGTTGTAGATGAGATTTTAAGAAGAATTCAAGATTTATCAGGTATCAAACAAAATAAGGAAGAGCAATATGCACTAACAAAAGAGTTGATGGGGTTTTAGATATTGAAAAAGGTGAACTAAAACACATTACTTTGGCTCATTTGAATGGATATAAAATAAATAACGGAAATTTATCTGAATTAACAGTTTTACAAAAAACGGCAATCATTATTATAAATAAAATCATTTTAAAATGGAAATTAAAAAATAAAGCTTTTGCAACAATATAATTGAAAATAAATGAGGTAGATTCAATATGGCTGAAAATAACATAGATATTAACATTAGAACAAAAGCTGATACTACCGATGTTAAAGATTTGAAAACTACCTTAGAAGATTTAAAAGATACAGAAATTGAAATTAAAACAAATATCGATAACAGCGATGTTATACAAGTTGAAAATGACATTTCTAATTTAGATGATGAAACTATCGATGTAGATATTGATGCTGATGACTCTGATTTAAAAACTATCATCACAGAGGTTGAAGATATTGATGAAACATCTCTTTCTATCGAATTTGACATAGATTCTGAGGGAAACATTGATTCAACGAAAGCAGAATTAGAAACAATAGATGGAGAAACACTTTCTATTGAATTAGACATGGATAATTCATTAATAGATGATACTATTGATAAAATGGAATCTCTAAATGATGCTATTGATAATTCTACATCTACCGTAGATGATTTTGCTTCTAGTTTGAATAATATTGATCCATCTGTTTTAGACAATTTGAGTGATTCTGTAAAACAAGTTAGTAATAATTTCAAAGATGCTACAGATAGTTCAATATCTATGGTTGATGCTTTGGCTGCTGGACAAATATCTAGTGGACTCGTTGATACTTTGATGACTAGTGTTAATGCGGCAGGAAATTATTCTGATACGATGGTCAGATTAGGCTATGCAATGACAGGTACTTCAATGTCGGCTGAACAAGCACAATCTTCTTTTGGAAATCTCATTTCTACAATGACTAATGAAACTGGTCGAGGAGCAGGAAGTGTCAGAGCTCACCTTATTAACATGGGAAATGTTGGAATTACAAGTAGCCAAATATTACAAGACAGTTTCAATGGTATTAGTAAAGCTTCATTCCAAATGGGAACTGATTTTGATACGGCTGATAGGAAATTTCAACAAATGGTTTTAAGTGGTAGAGCAGGTGCTTTGCAATTAAGAGCTTTCGGATTAAATACAGAAGACCTTGCAAAAGCAATGGGAGTGTCTGTTGATGAAGTTTCATCAAAATTTAAAGAATTAGATGCTAATAGTCGTGCGGCTGTATTATCTAGTGCTTTAAATATGAAATATGGTGCTGATGTAACAGAAAATTACAAAAACAGTTATGAACACCTTACTGAAACAGTCAGTAGAGCTAAGGACTTTCTTATCAGAAGTATTGGAGAAGCAATATTGCCTTCTGTTATTCCTGTAATGGAGACAACTGCTAATGTTATTAATGGTATTACACAAGCTTTTCGAAGTTTACCTGCTCCTATTCAAGGAGTTATAGGTTCATTTGGAGCATTGGTTATAGGTATTTCCTCTGTTAGTTTAGGTCTTAGCGCATTAATAAAGATTGTTAATTTCACTTTAAGTCCATTTGCAAAATTATATAATTATTTATTCAAGATACCTGATGGACAACAATTAACTAAATTTAGACAACACTTAGAAAGTGTTGGAAACATGGCTACATCAGTTAAAACAAAATTGGTTGCATTAGGAACAGAAATAAGAGCATTAGGTGCTAAAGCTTTGACTAGTGCTAGAAATCTTGCTACTTCTTTATTGACTTCATTGAAAAATGTAGGTTCGGCTGCTAAAACTACTGCACTAAGTTTATTAGAAGCAGGAAAAAATGCTTTAATAGCAGGAGCTAATGCTTTAAGGTCTGCTGCTATGTGGGCAGCTGAACAAGCGGCTAAGATAGCATCTTCTGTTGCATCAGGAATTGCAACGGCAGCTCAATGGGCTTTAAATATTGCAATGAGTGCAAATCCTATTATGCTTGTTGTAATAGCAATCGTAGCATTAATAGCAATTTTAGGTTATCTTTATTTCCATAACGAAACCGTAAAAAATGCAATCGATGGATTAGGTCAG
>CAJOMK010000022.1 GCA_905235495.1 uncultured Methanobrevibacter sp. | reverse complement strand
GGTTGCAATTCCAACTCCCCTTTCACTTGCAGGAAGTACCAAAAGAGGATCGAGTTTTCTTACCTCTTCAAGTGTCTCTTCGTAGGTATCCTGTTCAAATACCATATTAAAGTCATAATCAATGTTTTTATATTCCTCATAGATGAATTCATCAAAATGTTTTCCCTCTTCACTGTCAGGAGCCTTCAAATGCATTACAATAGGATTGTAGCCTCTATTGACAATATCTTCAATAAAATTAATTCCAGTGGAGATACACTCCACAATCACTATATTTCTCATGATATCACTTTAAAAATTATAAATTAACTTAATTAATATAAATATTTGTAAAGAATCAAAGATAAATGTTTGTAAAAATAATTTATAAAACACAATGGTAATACATGAAGATAATACATGAAGAATTTAAAAATAGATTGCTAAAAACCAGCTATAAGAAATAATTAAAAAAATAAATAAAAGTAATGAAAAAAAGACAGCCCTAAAAAATAGATAAAATAAGAAAAAATAGAAAATAGCAAAATTAGAAAATAAAAAAATAAAAGAATAATAATTATTCTTCTGCAACTTCTTCAACAACTTCCTTTGCATCATCTAATTCTTTTTCTGCTTCCTCTAAAGCTTTGAGACGTTTATCAAGATCTTCAATTTTGGAATCAGTTGTATTAGTGAATTCAGAGAATCTTTTCTCTAAAGAGTCAATGCTATCACAAGCAGCAGTGCATCTTTCCTCTAAAGTGGATAAATCTTCAGTGGTTACTAAAGACCAATTTTCGATTAGCTCTTCACTTCTTTCATCCAAAAAGGAATCTAATCTTCTAGAAAATGCATCGGTAGTATTTGCATAGGATTTATCGATATCCTTAAAAGTGTATTTAATCTTTTCACCCATGGATTTCTTTTCCCGAATCTCTTCGTCTGCGAGAGAACTTACATTATCCTTTTTAGGTGAAAATTTAAGAACCTCTTTAACATTAAAATTGCCATAATTAGCTGTTTGAATATAATAATATACTAAAAATACAATTGCAGCAATTAATATAATGACAGCAATCAATTCAATAATATCCATAATAAAACCTCATTATAAATAAATATATAAAAAATTCATTTGCCAATATCTAAACATGAATCAAATATGAAAATGAATTTCATATGAGAAAAACATCTATTTGTTGAGTTTTTTCTCTTTTGATTCAATATCCTTAAGCATTTTTTCTAATTTTTTGAGTTCAGTTTGAGCTTCAAGACGTGCTAAACGTTCATTGATTTCACTATGCAAATAGCCTACATTATTCATGACTTCAGCAGTGGAATCTCTGATTTGAGTGAGTTGATCTTGCTGTTCTTTAGGCAATTGAATTGGATTTTCCATAATGCGCTTATTTTCCAAATCTTTTTCAACCATAGATATTTTCTTAAGCTCAATTTCTTTTTTCATTAATTTTAAAGTATTGTTAGATTGACTTACTTTTTTCCATTGCATTACAACAATGATAACTACGATAGCCAAAATAATTACTAATAAAAGAATAAAAATTTGACTTGGAATAACTTCACTAGCCATAATTTTACCTCCATAAATAATCACAATTCATGATCATAATTCATGACTATAATTCATAAAACTTAAACTTTATTCAAATATAATTAAAGATATTTAAATAATGATAAGTATATTATATAATTAGGAGTATATAAAAATTTTTATTAAACTGAATAACAATAAAAAAAATCTTTAAAAATTTTAGAATATACCAAATAAGATTACTCATGATTAACTAATACTTAATTGAAAATTAATGACACATTAAGACACATTAATGACATATTAATAAAACAAAATATCTATTAAACCCAAGTGATAATATGGTTGATGAAATTAAATATTATGAGGAAGCAGGTAAAATTGTATCAAAAGTCAGAGCTGATGCTTCAAAAATGATTCAAAACGGCTTGCCAATTCTAGACCTTGTAGAATTTGTAGAAAGTGAAATATTAAAATCAGGCGCAGGGATTGCATTTCCATGCAACGTTTCCATAAATGAGATCACCGCACATTACACCTCTCCTGCAGGAGACACCAATAAGATGGTTACAGGAGATTTGGTAAAACTTGACCTTGGAGCTGAAGTGAATGGATACATTGCAGACTCTGCAGTTACAATCATGGTTCCAGGAGACAATCTTGAAGAACTCTTCGATGAAGACACCCTTGAGCTCAATCAAAGAATAATCGATGCTTCAGCTGCAGGACTTGAAGCTGCAATCAGCACTGTAAGGGCTGGAGTGAAAGTCTGTGAAGTGGGAAGAGCAGTTGAAGAGGCAATTTCAGAATATGGTCTTAACCCTGTGAGAAACCTCACCGGACATAGTCTTGAACATTGGAATTTGCATGCAGGTATTTCAGTACCTAACTATGACAACAATGACCCTACAATTCTTGAAGAGGGACAAGCTGTAGCGATCGAACCTTTCGCAACAAATGGTGAAGGAATTGTAAATGATTGCCCTGGTGAGACATATATCTTTTCATTTTTACAGTCCAAACCATTTAGGGTGAAAAATACTCAAAGGATGCTATCATATATTGAAAAGAATTATCGTTACTTGCCATTTAGTGGACGCTGGCTTACAGAAAACTTTAACGAACATAGAGTGAACTCAGGCCTTAAACAATTGGAGGACGCTATGGCAATATATCCATATGCTGCACTTAAGGAAAGAACAGGTGCATGGGTATCACAAAAGGAACATACTATGATTGTTGAAAGTGATGGTTGTAAGATTACCACCATCTAATATTTCTTTTTATTTTTTAAAAATAGTTATAACAATGTTATATTAATGTTGTGTAAAAAATAGCAGGGCCTAGATTTGAACTAGGGCTCTCGGGGTTATGAGCCCCGCGGGATCACCAGACTACCCCACCCTGCTAAAAGAATGAAGTTAAAAAAAAAAAATATTTCAACATTAAACTATTGTTCAACATAATATATAAATCTTTGTATTAAAAAGAGTATTTTATGAAAAATAGCAATGAAAATAGAGTTAAAAAAAAATTGAAAGAAATAAAAGTGACTAAAAAAATTCTTAAATATATCTGAAATAAAAGATTCTAATTTTAAACAAAAAATCAAAACGCTAAATAATTCTAAAAAATTTACTATCCTGAAAAAAATAATCGTACAAAAATGCATGGAATTTAAAAAAGATGATATTTGTTAATAAATATACGAACAATTAAAAATAGCCTAAAAAAAATAAAAAAGAAAAAAGAAAAAATTTGAACCAAAACTGAAATAATTTTGATCAAACTTTTTCTAAAAGTTTGGAGTTTAGAAAGGACTTGGAAGTCCCATGTTAACTCTTCTTTCGATTTCTTTTCTACCTTTGTCTTTCTTACCGTTAGCTAATTTTTTGAGTAATTCTAAACCAGGTTTTACATCATCCATTGGTTTGGTTTCGATTACTCCAGCTTCTACAGCTGCGGTAAAGATGTCTGCTCCGTTGTCAGTTCTGGTAAATACAGTGGACCAGCCATCTGGGGAACCTACAGAACCGGTAGATACATCAGCTAATTCTGCAACATAGTCGAGACAGATGTTACATCCAGCTTGTTCGTATCCGTGTGTTTCTTTTAATGCAAGTCCAGATTCTTTTTCAGGATCGGTAATCCAGAATTTTCCTTTACCAATATCCATTTTGTTAACATTGTCTAAGGAAGAGTACATTTTACCTTCTACAAAGGTTTTTAATGAGTCTCTTGGGAAGTTTTCCATACAGAAAATACCGATGATTAATGCAAGTTTATCTGCTACAAATCTAGTAGAAAATGGATAGGATTGCATTTTTCTGAGTCCCATAATTTGACAAGGAGTTCCTACAGTTCCGATTTTTTCAAGCCCATATTGTCTTACAGCTTCTTTGAGTCTGATTGCGTTTGGAGAAAAGGTGTATTTGGTACCTGCTGCTGCAATGATTTCTTCTGGAGTCATTGCAATAGTTGGTTCAGGTTTCCATGCGTCTTCAGTATCTCCAGCAACAATAGCTCCTTCAATGATGTTTTCTTCTAAAGCGTAACATAATAATGCGCTTACGATTCCACCATCTTGTGCGACTTTTTGGATTGCTTTGTCAGTAGCTCTTGCAGATACTACTTCTTTATATGTACCGAATGCCATTTTACTTCCTCCTATAATCCTAAGTCTTTTTTAATTTGTTCTTCAGGGAACCAGGTTCTTGGACAGTGAGTAGTACATGCACCACATTTAATACATCTGTTTTTGTTGTGGGAAGGTCTACCTTCTACCATTTCAAGAGCTCTGGTTGGACATGCTAATACACAAGTTCCACAACCACAACATAAAGCTTTGCTTACAACATTGGTTTGTAAGTCACAACCACATGCTAAGTTGCATGCTGCCATGTCTAACATAGGTTGCAAGTAGTCCATGTCTCCGTTAATTAATGCAACAACTACTTTTGCAATAATTTCTGGGGATGCTGGGCATCCTGGAATAGCGCAATCTACTTTAATTAAGTCGGAAATTGGTACAAATGATTCATGTTTTGGTTGAGCTAATTGTCCACCACGTGCGTAACGGGTGAAACAACCAGTCATAGCACAAGATCCAAATGCGCAAACTAATCCTGATTTTTCTCTTACTTCCATAAGTTCTTTTACACTATGTTCATCTTGTAAACAGACAGACCCTTCGACTAATGCTAAATCCATTTCAGGCATTTCCCATAAATCTACTAAAGTTGTTCCGTAAACAATGTCCACCATATCAGTGAGTAAGGTTGAGAGAATGTCATAGTTTTCAGTTAATGACATACCATCTCCAGTACAACCACTCATGTGAATATATCCTATTTTTGGTTTGTCAGCCACTTTTTCAACCTCCTGTGTTGAAGATTCTTTACTTATTTGCTCAGATGATTCTGCTTGTTTTTTAGCCTCTTCTTCAGCTGCAGCATCAGCTGCTTTCTTCGCCTCTTCAGCAGGCTTTGATTGAGCTTCTACTTCGCTTTTCATTTCTTGTTTCAATTTAGCTTTTGCTTCATCATCTTCTGCGTCCGGTTTAGCTTCAAGGCCTAAAAATTTTCTTAATTTGTTTTTTAATCCATCAAGCATTGCTAAACCCCTTTAAAGTTCATTTAATATCATTTCAATAGCTTTAGGAATAGCCGCCTCCACTGGCTCTGTTAAGCCCATGTCAACATATGGTGCAGTGATTTCTGCCGGTTTGCATCCAACTATAACTACTTCTATACCCATGTCCACCAAATCATGAAGGGGTTCTTCAACAGGCCAAGTATGAGCGTTCTCATATTTGCCTTTAGGCATATCATAAGGACCGAAAATCTTAAGGGTTCCTGGTTCTGCATTCCATTCTACAACATCTACTACAATCACTTTTTTCCAATTTTCATCAGGCATAGAAAAAATGAAGTGTGTTGCACCGGTTCCTGCATCAATGAACTGAGTGTCTTCCGGAATTTCCATATCATTATCTTTAAAATAATCTTCTAAAGCATGAATAACCATTGGACCGAAACCATCGTCTTTAAACAATACGTTTCCACATCCAACAACTAATCTTCCTGCATCATATGGCATTTTATTCCTCTCTATTAAAATCTATAAAATTAAATTCTCACCATTTCGTTTTTAACAACTGATCCATCTTCGTCGTCAACTACCATTACGTGAGTTGCACAAGATAAACATGGGTCGTAAGCTCTGATTACGTGAGGTCCCCATTCGTGATGGAATCCTTCAGTTGCAGGACCCATAGTTGGGATGTTCCAAGTAGTTGGTACTAATGCACTGTAGAAAGCGGTTTTTCCGTCTTTTACTTGTGCCATGTGAATATCAGTTCCTCTAGGAGCTTCTATTACACCGATACCTAATTTGTTGGTTCCTCTTGGGTCGAAATCTGCGAGGGTATTAGCAGCAGTGTCTAATTCATCTAAGAGAGCAATTGCTCTGGAAAGGTAAGTTTTCATTTCACGAGCTCTTGCTAAGTGTTGAGCTACAACACCTTTTTCTTTGTAGCCTTGGAATTTGTCTAATCTTGCTCTAGGACCAGTTTCTACTGCTAAACCATCGTATAATGGTACAGTAGTACATGCTCTTTTACCGATTTCTGGGTCATCATACCATAATTCTGGTACAATTTCAGTGAATCTGTCAAGATCAAAGAAGTCTCTTTTACCGTAAACGATATCACTTGCAAATATAGGAGCATTGATTGCACCTAATCCTTCAGGAATGTCCTTTTCAAGGATTAAGTTGGTCATTAATTCAATGTGGTTGTCTACTACAGGAACTAAAGCTTTCATTCTGGTGTATAATTTTTTACGTGCAAGTTCAGATAAGTTTCTTGCCATACCACCAATTCTGATATCAGATGGGTGGATACCTTCACCAGCTACCATATCTACTACATATTGTGCAGTTTTTCTAATAGTTCCAACACTGTCTACTGCAGTTTTGAAAAGATCTTCAGGTACAAAGTCAGGAGCAACTAAGAAATGGTGAATTGCATGACTGTTTAAGTTAGAAGATGTAATTGTTAATTCTCTTAACAATGCAGCTGCTTTTGGAATTTCAATGTCTAAAGAGTCATCCATTGCTTCAACAGATGCCATTGTATGAGGTACTGGACATACCCCACAGATTCTTTGACAAAGAACTGGTGCGCTTTCAGGTGCTTTACCTGTAACCATTTTCTCTAAGCCTCTGACAGGTGTGATACTGAAGTATCTACCTTTGGTAACGATCCCTTCATCGTCAATTTCCATGACTAATTCGGCATGACCTTCTTGACGAGATGTTGGGGATATAACTATTTTATCGCTCAAATGTGTCACCTCTTATTTGTTTAAAATTTTAAAAGTTAGAAACTAACATATTATATATTAATCCTAAATATAATATAAATGATTGTTTTAAAATCAAAAAGAAACATTTAAATAGGTTAATTTTTTAGGTTCTCCTAAAATTTGAGCTTAAATCAAAAAATCGTTAACAATTAATGAAATAAATAGAAAAAAAGAGATTTAGAACAAATGAATAAATTTAATTTGATAAATTTTAATGACAAATAATGATAAATTGCCATGACAAATTTTTTAAATTTTTTATTAAATAATTTAAAAAAAGTATTACTTTTGATAAAAAATGAGATTTGAAAATCATGTGAAAACAAGAAAATAAATTTAAAAAAATAACTGAAAGAATAATGCAAAAAATCTTATGAAAACATATTGATAAAAGGAATTTTTTGCAAAAATATAGCCAAAAGTAATAAATATTAAAAAATAAGTATTACAAAATTGATCTTAAAAGTCAGTTTAGTATTTTCACATGGAAACGACACTAATTTG
Source organism: uncultured Methanobrevibacter sp. (assembly GCA_905235495.1). GTDB lineage: Archaea > Methanobacteriota > Methanobacteria > Methanobacteriales > Methanobacteriaceae > Methanobrevibacter. The sequence goes on along the minus strand of CAJOMK010000022.1, from coordinate 3,986 downwards.
ACATAAAAAGTGAAAATTGTATATTTAAAAAATATGAAAAAAATTATTTGGAAATTACTAAGGAAAAATATATTTAAGATAATGAACAATAATATATACAATTGTTAAAATAATAAAAAAATATTAACAATAAAGTTAAAATTTTATAAAAAAATTATTCTAAAAAAATAGGTGAAATGATGGATAATTCAAACATAATCATATCTATAATTATTGTATTATGTATTGCTGCAGGAGTAACTGCTTATGGAATAAGCGAAGGAGACAATGCAATTTTCAATGACTTAACTGGATTCTCTCCAGACAGTTCAAACTCTCACAGCAATGGTGCAGATTTAGTCAGTACTGATGCAAACGATGGAAGCGGTTCCTATACTTCATCAGGAAGTTCAGGTTCCAGCAGTAGTAGTGGAAGCAGTGGTGGAACTAATTCAAACGGAGATAGTAACTCCGGAAGCTCAAGCGGAGAATCCAGTTCTGGTGGAGACGGTGGAAGCAACCCATCCTCAACCAAAATAAGTGCGGATAAAGCAAAATCAATTGCTTCTGGATTTATTGAAGAAGAAGGATCATACGTCAGTAGTGTAAAAGATGACGGAACCCAATACATTTGTTATATTTCAGATTCAAATGGTACTGTAGTTGATGCAATTGGAATTAGTTACAGTGGAGAAAACCTAGGAAGAGTATAACATAAGTTTTTTAGGGATATAATTTAATTATATTCCCTTTTAATCTTTTTTTTAACAATTGCTAGAAAAAATAATTTCAATAAACTTTTTTAAAATAACTCACTAAATACTTATAAAAAAGAGACTTTTTTAAAATTAAAAGAGGTGGAAATGTGGACAATACAGGCATACTTATTTTTGTAGTAATCGTTTTATGTATTGCTGCAGGAGTAACTGCATATGGATTAACAAACGATAGTAATACTATTTTCAATGATCTTTCAAGATTTACACCTAATGAACAAGGGAATACTGGTATTGGAAATAACTCTACAGGTTTAGATGGAAATAGATCCACTGGAGCTTCTTCTGGAACCGGTACAAGCAGTGAAACCAATAGTTCAAGTTCAAGTAGCTCAAGCTCTTCCGAACATCACAATGTAAGCCCTGAAAAAGCTAAAATAATAGCTCAAGGTGCAGGATGGAAAGGCTGCTGGTGTTACAGCGTCAAATACAATCCTAATGGATACTACACCTGTCTCTTAAAAGACGCTCACGGCCGTACCGGTTATGTACTTGTTGGGTCTGGTACTGGAACCATCTTAGAAGGTGCTTTCAGTGAGGAAGTAGTACCAGAAGCTAATGATAATGACAATTCAACTGATTCTGATACTAACGAAACCAGTAAAAAGATCCAATAAACAATCAAAAATTAAATTATTAATATAATTTACTTTTTATTATTTTTTAAAAACTAATTTTAAATGAAATAAAAATTATCTAAGTTTATTTAAACTTTTAAAAATTGATATAACAAAAAAGATTACTTTACCAATACTTTTATATATCATAATAAACATAATAAAAAGTGTTGTATATAGGGCCCGTAGCCTAGTTGGACAGGGCGTCGGACTTCTAATCCGAAGGTCCCGGGTTCAAATCCCGGCGGGTCCGCTCCATTACTATTTTTTATTTATTTTTAACACATATTTTAAAAATAGATTACTTAAAATATCTTAAGCAGTAAAATCATATAGGCTTGTAGCCCAGTTTGGATAAGGCGTTAGACTCCTAATCTAAAGACCGCGGGTTCAAATCCCGCCAAGCCTGCTTTTTTATACTTTCAGAAATTATCAAGAGTGATAATCTTCTCTTTCTTTTCCTCTTTTTTCAATTCCTCAGCAAAGGATATTTCACCGTATTTGCCTCCGCCACCTGGAACCACATTCAATGTCTTGTTTCTGAATCCTTCTATTCCAAGAGATACCTTATCATCTATTTTTGCAATATCCTCCAATGGAACATTGATCAAGACATCAATTTCAGGACCATATGCATCAATCAGCTTTTGCCAAACCCCTTGTACTGTCTTGGTTGTAATTCCCTTATCATAAATCATGCTGATTATCTCAGCAAGAGGCATCAAATGAACATAAGGAGGCCTATGGCTTGGATGATGAGGTTCTGAATAATCTGCGATTTCACTGATTCTGAAATCAACACCCTTTTTGATTCGTCCACCACAGGAACATTTCATCCCATTTGACTTAGCTAAATCCGGGTCAATAATCTTATAGCATTTTGTGCATGCAGTCATGTGATATTTTCCTAAATTCGGAAGCAAACCATAATTTGCCTTGACTGTCTTATTCTTCAATGCATTTTGAAGTGATGTGTATGAAATGTCCTCCATTTCTATCTGATTGAATTCCCTTCCTAACCTATGAGGCCATGGAGAATGTGCATCAGAATTGGTTAAAAATACAAAATCAGACAATTCCTTTACTGTATCAGCCATGTCAGTATCTGCAGACAATCCTAATTCAACAAAATCAGGCTTTTTCTCATAACAGTCATAGATGCTGTCATAGGTCTTGTACATCCCAGTCCAAGGAGTGAATGAATGGGCAGGTCCAATCATGCAGCCATACTCTTTTACAAGCTCAAAAAGCTCAGCTCCACTTAATGGACTTCTTGGCCTTCCATCAATGAACTTGTTTGGAGAAACCAACTTTTGGGAAAGTTCACGAGCTATATCAATATCTGGAATTATGATTACATGGTGAATCTTATGTTGGGCTTCAACTTCAGTTGTCAATATGAAATCACAATCCTTGTGTGAGTATATTCCATCTCCCTTATATTCAGTGCTTTCGGCTACAATATCCAACCATTTAGGATGCAATGCATCTCCAGTACCAACTAAGTTCAATCCCTTTTCACGGGATTTTGGAGCTATATTGTTTATTACCATATCCTTTGAAGTTGCTACTGAAAAGCAACTGTGAGTGTGCAAATCTGCATTGACTAACATATAATAATCATTTTAATTTTTTAATATAAATATTTTTTTAACTAAGGAAAAAATATTTTTTAACTAAGGAAAAAATAAGTTTTTCATAACTATAAATATTTTTTTAACTAAAAAATATAGATAAACTATTAATTATAATTAATTTGAATTGAGGGATTCCATGACTAAAAAACGTTGCCCTTGGGCTGAAGATGTAGAAGAAATCTATGTAAAATATCATGATGAGGAATGGGGAGTTCCTACCTATGACGACCAAGAACTCTTTGAAATGCTTGTACTTGAATCATTTCAGGCAGGACTTTCATGGATTACAATATTAAAGAAAAGAGAGAACTTTAGGAAAGCCTTTGATGATTTTGACGTTTTAAAAGTAGCGGACTATGATGAAAAAAAGGTAGAGGAACTTAGAAACAATGCAGGAATCATCAGACATAAGGGAAAGATAGATTCTGCAATCAACAATGCAAGGATATTCATTGAAATACAGAAGGAATACGGCTCTTTCTGCAAGTATATCTGGCAGTTTACAGACAATAAGATACTGATAGACACTAAAGAGAATTACCTTACAAACTCCCCTCTTTCAGACAAAATAGCTAAGGATTTAAAGAAAAGGGGAATGAAATTCGTTGGAACAACAATAATATACTCATACTTGGAATCAATCGGAGTAATAAACAATCATATTCATGAATGCTTTAGATACGAGGAATTGAAATGAAAGCTCGAGACTTATTGGAAGAAATAAAGGAGAACATCAAGAATTATGATATTGAAGTCTTTGAGAATAGAGCAAATGATGAAAATGCAGATCAAGCATCTAAACTACATGCAAACTTCCATATTCAAAATTATAATGAGATTATGGCATTGAATATTGATGAGGAAGATGAAAGAAATATAGAAATCGATGATGGGTTGATAAATGACATTAAAGATGAATTATACAGATTCTTTGAAGGATGCTCACCTGAAAGTGAAGAGATATTCAAAAGATTCAT
>CAJOMK010000021.1 GCA_905235495.1 uncultured Methanobrevibacter sp. | reverse complement strand
GACCTATGGAGACATCGCCTTGGATGACAATGCAAGTGTCCTTTATTGCTGGTGGGGACAAAATGAGATAAGCCCTTACTATTACTCACCCCACAGTGAAAGATACGAATCATGGAAAATAAATGCAAGCAAATGGCAGGTTATGGAATTTACATCAAGCAATGGAGAAATTGACCGAGAAAACAACAATGTCTTGAATGTCAATTTGAAACACTACTTTGACAATGAGACAAAGGAAACATACGAATACAATGAAGACATCAACTTGCCTTTAGTTGTCAAATTCTATAACAATTATGGAAAAACCATTGAAGAAGTGAGATTGGTCAATGGAAGCGCAAGCATAAATTACTTGCCAGATGCAAATACCAAAACCGTTTATGCGAAAATAAACAATCAAACATTGGAAATACATGTCAAGGAGAAAGAGGATTCCAATCTTGCAGTTAACAACTTAGAGAAAAATTATCAGGACAATAACAATCTGGAAGTCACATTAACTGACAGCAACAATGAAGGAATTTTCAATAAAACAGTCAATATGACCATCTTTGGAAAAACCTACACAAGAACAACAGATGAAAATGGACATGCTAACTTTACCATCAATACAAATCCCGGAAGCTATGAAGCTAAAATAATCTTTATAGATAACGATTATAAGAATGCTGAAAAAACAGTGCAGATAACTGTTTTGAAAAACAAAACAAGCATCATAGCTCAAGATCTTGTAAAATACTACAAAAATGGAACCCAATTAAGTGTAAAGCTGGAAGATGTAAATAAAAAGGCATTGAAATCCAGAAAGGTTATCATCAACATTACAGGCAAGGATTATATCAAGACCACTAATAAAAATGGAATTGCTGTCTTGAACATAAATCTCAAAGCAGGTACATATACCGCCAAAGTATCATTTAATGAAGACAAACAGTATTTAAGTTCTGAAAAAACCATAAAGGTTTATGTAAAATCTCCAAAGATTACTGTAAGCAATAAAAACATAAAAGAAATTCATACTTGACAGTCCAATTCAAGGACAAGGATGGAAAATCCATTAAGAATGAAAAGGTCAATTGACATTTAATGGAAAAACCTATACTAAAACAACCGACAGCAATGGACAGGTCAAGATTAAAATCACAGTTAACTTAGGAACTTATACTCTGAAAGCGGGATTCAATTCAGTTAACCCTTATGGATTAACTATATTTACAAATAAAATAAAAGTGATCTAATATCTCTTTGGGTTTAGAATAGAAAAAAACTAAAAAAAAACTATTTGAGTTCAGATTAGAAAGAACTGAAAAAATTTAGCCATCTAGGATTTCAAATCTGAACTCCTGAAATAGATAATCAAAAATATGTAATCCTAAAATATGTAATCATATATAAAAACTTAATAATAAAAAAATTAAATAATAATAGTATAGATAATTTTTTAAATTTTCTATAAAATTCTTATTTAGTAATATGCAATTTAGCTGTTTAAAAAAATGGTTAAAATAATAGGATTTAGCTGTTTAAATGGTTGAACTGAAATGTAAATGAAATTTGAAAAACAATTGATTGGCTGATATGCTAAAAGAATATTGGGTGGTCAATAATATGGATGGTGGTTTTTATTTCCGAAGAAGAAATTGAAACTTTAAAAACAAAATTAGCTGAAAAAGATGAGAAACTCAAAAATCAGGCAAATGAATTAAATCATTTGACAAATGAAGTCATTCCTGAATTGAAAAAAGAAAACAAGCAGTTAAAAGCATTGAAAATAGAGCTTACTGATGCATTGGAAACAAGTACAAAGAAATACTTCAATCAATTGGAAATCAATGCAGACTTAAGTGAAAGTGTAGCTAAAAAAGGCGCAGGTCTTCAACTGGCAAAAGTAAGGCTTGAAGAGATTGAAAAGTTGGTTGTTGAACTTGAAGCTAAAGCTAATGAAAATGAAATTGATTTAGAATCTATAGAAGATTTATCTGAAGAAGAGAAATCCATTATAGATGAACTTAACAAGCAAATCGATGACTTGAACAAAGAGTTAGATGCTAAAGACAGAGTCATTGACAATAAAGAGAAGGAAATCAAGAAAAAACAAAATCAATTGAAGGAAAAGAATTCTGAAATTGATGACTTGAAAAAGAACCTAATTCCTAAACTCAAGGCAGAATCTGCTGAACTAACTGCAAAGATTAAAGCAAAAACTGCAGCACACGAAGAAGAGATGTCTGGAATTGGAGGAAGAATCACTAAATTAGAAGCGGAAATAAAGGATCTAAAAGGTAAATTAGACAATAAAAAGAGGGATTATGATAAGTTAAGCACTACCTTAAATGGAAAAGACAAAACCATTAACTCTCTTAAAAACAAAAACCAACAATTATCTGAACAACTTAAGGAAGGAAGTTCCAAAGGATTCTTTAGCAAACTCAGAGGCAGATAATTGTATTTTCAGATTAATTAATTTTAAATTAATTAATCACCTTTTTCTTTTTTTAAAACATACTTTTTTCAATAACAAACACGATTTTTAAAATAATAATAAGAATAATAATTTACATTAATCTATCTTTTTTAAAATCTAATTAAGTTTTAATATTAACGAACAATATTGGAATTATTAAAATGAAAAAATAAGAAAATAAAGAAAAAATAGATGAAAAAAGTGGAAATAAAAAAATTAAAAAATAAAAATAGAAAAGAGGAATTACTCCTCTTGTCTTAACCTTTTAACCACAAAGTCCTTATCTAATGAGAGCAAGAATGAAGCTGCTCTTGGCCCTTGCTTTTGTCCAAGAATCATTTTGTAAATAGCTTGGAAAGCTTTTTGTGGTTTTAATCCGTGGCTTTCTAAAACCATATACATAGCATCATGCAATTCTTCAGCAGATGAGAACTCATTTTCTTCCATCAAGTCAGCTAAATCCTTTAGGAATGCAACTTGATCATCTGGAATGGGTAATTTAGGAATAGAGTCATATTGAACTTGGAACTTGACGAATTTAGGAGCATATTTGTCTAACCAAACAATTACATTATCTACCCTTTCACTGTATTGTTCCAATTCAATTTCAGTTAAGTCTCCAAATTCCTTATCCTTAAAGCTTTTGGTTAATTGGGAATTTCTTTTCAAAATATCAAAGATCTTTTCAAGGTCTTTTTCTCCAACAATCTGATAAGCATTAACCAAGAATCTGAAAGGAGGTCTGAATGGTAATGGAGAGCCATCTTTGATTTGAGCCATCTTATAGATGCTTTTGAACTTTTTGCCTTCTTTTTCAGATGGGGCTTCCTCTTCATCGTAGAATACTCTTTCAACCTTATCAAAGGTATCCATAAAGTTTAACCATGGCATTTTTGGAGAGAAGTCTTTGGATTTCATAGGTTTGCTTCTGAACAAGTAATAGTTAAGACTTTCTGCAGGTCCAATTTCCAACCATTGTTCTGGAGTGAAGAATACACCATGAGATTTACTCATTGCTTCACCATCCAATGTAATCCATTCATATGGAACTGGATATGGTGCTGGATAATTAAAGATTTCTTCAGAGATTACGCTACTTACATCATAGGATCCACCAGCTGCTGCATGGTCTTTTCCAAATGGTTCACAAGTGGTTCCGAAGATTTTCCATCTTGCTGCCCATTCAACTCTCCAGGTAAGTTTACCGTTACCTGATTTGATGTCCATTTCACCATCGTGGCCACATTCACATCTGTATTTGATGATGTCTCCATCATAGTCATAAGCTTCTGTAGTGTTTACTCTACCACATTTTTCACAGATTGGGTTGTAAGGTAACCAGTGGTCTGCGAGTGGCTCTCTTCTGTATTGGTCAAATATTGCTTTGATTTCATTGTGCTTTTCAAGGGAGATTCTAATTGATTCAAGGTAATCTCCATTTTTGTACATTTCAAACCCAGATTTCGGAGTTATTTCAATACCATAATCATCAAGAACTTTGAATAAAGGTTTTTCAAAGTGTTCTACAAAGTTTTTACAGCATCCTTCTGGACATGGAATCATAGAGTATGGCATACCAAGGTATTGGTCATAAGATTCAGGAAGTGGGAAAGGAACTTTTCTGAGAGGGTCATGGTCATCTGCAATCCAAATGGTTTCTGTATCATTTCCTAACTCATGTAATGCTTTTCCTATTGCGTTAGCTATAAATACATCGCAAGAGTTTCCAATATGTATAGAACCTGAGATAGATGTACCACTTGCTATGACATGTTTTTCTACATCCATTTCATTTAATTCATGAGCGATTCTTTCAATCCAATGTTTCATTGTTTCACCATAATAATTATAAAAGTTGCTTTCAATTTAATGAGTTCAATATTCCAAACTATATATGAAAGCAATGATGAAGTAATAAATTAATATAAAAATTGATACTAATTTAAAAATTTGACAAATAAAATTATAAAAAATATAATTAATTTTTAAAATAAGATTCTTTAATCAATATCCTAATAATTTATTATATTATATATTTTCATTATCATATTATAAAAAATTAATTATAAAAGATTATTACAAAAATCTAAAAATAGAATTAATAAATAAAAAAACCAGAGGTGTGAAAATCTAATTTTAATAAAACTTATAAAAACAGATTAAAGGATGTAAATAGGATTCTTGAAAAGAACCATATTAAGTGGAAAAATAGAGCCAAACTCTATATTAAATAAATTTCAATAAATAGGCAAAAAACAATGCCTATAAAAAAATTATCATAAAATCAAATGATCAAACAACAATAGGTAGGTTGAACTTATTGTTCAAATCTACGTCTGTCGATTAATTCTTGACGTTTACCAGCGTTCCATCCACCATTTGCAGATTTAGCGTGACCTACTTGTTGGACGTAACCGGTAATTCTGTCATACCATTCTACATCAGCAGTTTCACCACAAGAAGGACATTTGTTGCTTAATCCTTTCATTAAGGTTTTACAGTGTAAACAGAAACTGAATGCTGAACTGTAAGCCCAGAAACCAATGTCGGATTTTCTTGCAATCTTATTGGTTAAGCTCATTAATGCATCAGAATCAGAGTAGGATTCTCCCATGAATGCATGAAAGATGTGCCCACCAGGAGTTAATTTGTGGTATTGACCTTCAATCTTAACTTTGTCTGCAAATGAAATGTCACTGTTTACAGGTACATGTGAGGAGTTAGTGTAGTAGTTAGCCCCATTATCACCTTGTAAGATTGCTTTATCTCCGAATTGCTCTTTATCTAATGTAGCAAATCTGTATGCAGTGGATTCAGCAGGAGTTTGTAATACAGACCATCTGAGTCCAGTTTCTTCTTGTAAAGCTTTTGCTCTTGCATTGATGTATTCTAAACATTTGATACCGAATTTGTTTGCATCTGGGTTGTCAATACCTTCACCGAATAATGCAAGCAACATTTCATTAAGACCACAGAAACCAAATGACAAGGTTGAGTTTTGGATTCTGTAATAGGTCTCACCATCAACATCTTGGTTTAAGAATGGTAAGATGTCAAAGTTGTTTAAGCAACTGAGACCTTGGTTTCTTCTAATCATTAAGGTTTCAACAGCAAGGTCCATGTAGTTATCTAAGTATTCAAATACGTCATTTTCATCTCTAGATTGGTATCCGATTCTTGGTAAGTTTAAGGTTACGTAAGCTAAGTTACCGGTTCTTAAACAGTCTTGTTCCCAGTCACCGGTCCAGGTGTCTTGGAGACAGGTTCTGCAACCCATGTAGTTAGCCATTTGACCTCTGTATTTAGGTAACATGTTTACGAAGTAGGATGATCCATATTTTGCGGAAAGTTCGTGAACTAAACGGATGTCATCATCATAGTCACCTTTTAAGGTCTCTTCACGTAATGTGTAAATAGTATTTGGGAATAAGTGAGGCTTACCTTCTGAATCTCCTTCAAGTAAGATTTCGGTAAATGCCTTTTGAATCATTCTGGTTTCATCTTCAAAGTCACTGTAAGTTCCTACAATTTCTCCTTTTGGACCATATGCAGTTACATCTTGTAAGAATTTTGGAACTCCAAATTCTAATTGCATACTTGTAAATGGAACTTGGGAACCTCTTGCAGCATAAGCCATGTTCAAGTTGTAGACCAACATTTGAATGGATTGTTTTACTTCTTCATAGCTTCTGCCAGCTGCAAATGGTGCAACAAATACGTTCCAAAGGGACATAGCTTGTCCACCAGACATGTTTTGCTGTGCTGCCAACATAATTTCTCCAGTATGGTTCATCAAGGTTTCCATATGGGATGGAGGTGCAGCAACTGAAGTGTGATCTCCAGTACCGTCCACTTTAAGACCATATTTGATGAATGCTCTTATATCATGTTGGAGACAGTTTAATGGTCTTCCAGCGAAGAATTCTAAATCGTGAATGTGAATGTCACCAGACATGTGTGCATCAGCTAAGTGAGCTGGTAACATATTTAAGAGTGCGTATTGTTTTAATGCTTCGTCAGCAACATATTTGTGAATGGATTCAGGGTTATGCATCATGTTTGCATTGTCTCTTGAACCGTTTTCAATTAAGGAAGTGATGTTGTAAACAGGAATACCTAAACGAGTGTATCTGCTTCTTAAATCTTCTAATCCGTATTCTACAAGTTTTGTGTTTACGATTTCCCTAATCATTGGAGCAGTAAGGTATTCGACATTGAGCTTTTTGAGTTCTTTCCAAACTTCGGTAGCAATTTCAAAAGCAGTTTCTTGGGAAGCACCAGTTTCTTCCACTAAGGTACTTGCAATTTTTGCCATGTCGAATGGTTCAATTTTATCTCTAGAAGAACGTACTTTCAAAGTAGTTTTAGCTAAGTATTTGTTAGCTGCTTCAGAATCCATATCTTCTAAACATTCGTAAACAATTTTTTTGATTTCTTTAGTGGTGATTCCATCGTATAGGCTTTCTGCAACAGTTGCAATGATTTTTTCATATTCACCTATAGGAGCTTCTACCATAACTAAAGATTTCAACAATTTTTCATAACTGAATGGCTCACATACACCGTTGTTCTTTTTAACGGTAATCTTTGCCCTTTGAATATCGTTTTCAATATTTTCTACTTTTTCCACTTTAACACCTCTAAAAATCTCACAAACCTATATTATTAAAATCAGAGTCAGCGAGCACTTAATTAAAAGTAAATAATCAATAAGCATAAGTTAAAAAATTTTAGATAAAACTTTCAATTGATTAATAAATAATATGTTTTTAGATGTATAATACCAGTTCGATATAATACGAAAATTAGTAACTATACAAAAAGTTAGTTACTCCACGAAATAATATATGTCATAAGATGTATATAAATCATTCGTTTTGATACGAACAATATATCATAACAATTATAACTAAAAAAATACTTAAAACTTCATAAAAATTAAAATTAAGGAATAATCCCTAATTAAAAATGATATTGAGAATCCAATAGGAATCATTATCCAATTGTGACTATATAAAACAAATTATTTTCCGAAGAAAACATCCAATGAACTTTGTTTTGACTTATCACTTTCAAATAATGAATTGATACCAAATTCCTGAATTTCCAGCCTTTGCTCAAGATAGTGTGATACAGGGTATCTGTTTACAAGGGTCTGTGAAATTTCAAGATACTTTACAACAGATCCTTTGGAAACACTGAGAATCAAGTCTCCACCACATTTGCATTTACCTGTAAGTGGCATTCTCCTATACTTTGAACCGCATTTAGGACATCTGACCTTTTGCTTAGAGAATGCTCTTGAATTTCCCATAATATCCGGCAAGAAGTGAGATGACAATACACCTTCAACAACTCCCCTTTGATCCACTGCCCTAATAAGTTCTGCCAAATGAATTTGAGCTTCCACCTTCTCTTTCATTGAGCCTAAACGTTTGTATAGACAGACTTTAGGCCCTGCATGAATGCTTGAGGTGTGGTGGGAAAACATCAGGTCATGATACTGTCTGTCAGTACCTAAATGTTTTGCTACATTGTCAACCAAATCCAGCATCTCAGCAGGTTTCAAAGGTTCTTGAGACCTTTCAAAGAATTCCAATGGGAATCTTTCAAAGATGTCCAGGTTGTGGGATTCATCATCTATCTCTTCTGGGTCTATACGAGTGGATAAAACCAAAGGAGCATCCATACTTCCTCCACGAGTACTTGGCAAGTATGATTTGGAGAAATTTATCAATGCATCAAGCAATAGGAGCACTGAATCCTCGTCACTGTCACAGTTTCTCCTTTTTGCAGAATGGAAATAAGGGTGTGCATAACAGCCTAATGCCTTTGTAAATCCTACAATACGACCTAATACTCCTGCAGAAGTATGGGGAGCAAGACCAGCAATGAGATGGCCAATCAAATCATATTTGTCGCTTACATTGTAGAACCTTTCCATTCCATAATACCTTTCGAGAAGATCATCAACGAAATTAGCTACACCTACAAGATATTCACCGCAATTGTCGGAAACTACAATATCCTGAACCTTAAGTTCAATAATTTGGTCCTCGCTAACTATATCCTGACCGTAACAGTCCTTAGTGTATCCCATTTCCAATAATTTAGGAACAGTTACCCCAATTTCACGTGGAATGAAGTGAGTGAGAGGCAAGTCTGTAGAGTCATGACGAATGGTACCTTCCTTAAAGGTGAAGACTCCATTTTTAGCTCTTAGGATACCTTTTTCCAAAGGTTCAGGAAGCTTGTCTTCAGAAATAAGACCTACAACACCTTTGACTTCATCAACCTTACGAACTCCTACGTTATTGGAGGCTTTGGAAAGCATATGAGCCAAGTTAATATCCTTTTGACCGGATTTGCCGATTACAGTAGGAGATCCGCAATGCGGACAAATTGATTGGAATGAGGTTAATCTGCAGTCCGGATTGGTACATTCCCTCCTTGCAAATTCAACCTTAATCTTTTTCTTTTTGGCAGCTTCTGCAACCAAACGTCTGCTTCCACCATTATTGCCTATAGGGAAAAGCACATGAGGAGAAGGTCTCATCAATCTTTCTTTAGACTTTTCAGGCCTTCCTACCCTTGTACCGATATAGCATGGAGCCTTATCCTTAATCTCGAAATCGATGTTTTCATTGATGATGTCAACGACTTTCATCTTATAATACTCGTCAGAGCGATACTTTGAATAATCCCCATTTATGGTTTTGAGCAAGGCATAAGCATAATTTTTTTCAATGATAACCTTTCCATCAAGCAATTTGTGAGGAAGACCTATAACTTCCAAAATCCTTTTTTGATAGGATAAATCAAGTTCCAAGTCTTCACCATTCTGGTAGCCAGTTTCCAAATAGCCCCTTTGAGTATCCAGCCACAGGCTTAGGTCAAAGAGATCCTTGATAGAAATGTCATTATAATAATAAGTGTATTCAGGATGTAAAGGAACATTGAACTCTTCCGTAATCTTAAATGCCTCTTCGACGGTGAATTTCTTGGTTTGCAATGATTCCAAATCAAATGCTTCCTTCTCTTCATCTGAGAATGATTGATATTTTTCCGAATTCCTTATTGTTTCAATCCACCATTCTTCACACCAGCAAGCACCTAACATAGGCTGGTTGTTTCTTAAGAATTCGCCGAATGCAACAAGCATGTCTCCTAAGAAGAGAATTTCAACAACTTTTCCTTTAACCTTTCTTGCATCTTCGATGGAATCCAATCTACGAACTTCACCGGATTTCAGCTTGACGGTAGGTCCTTCAATAGAATCTACAGGAACTACACAGTTACCCTTTCCAGGCCTTTCGATTTTCAATTGTGTACCGACAGCCAAAAATTCCAACAATTCCATTGTAGCAGGGTGAACACCCATTGTTGCAAGTCCTGTATTTCTTGAACGACCATATCTAAGACGGAATCCTCCCTTTTCAGAAGGATATCCTAATACAGGCCTTCCACCAATAATATCGTGAGCATATTTGGAATGTTCAAACAGCTCATCCTTATCAATGATGTTATCATCAATCTCTTCGACGATTTCTTCGCTGCCTCCTTCAGATGAGCTTTCCTCTTCACTAGAAGAACCTACACCCTTAGCATATTCCTCTAAAAATTCCCAACTGTCCAATTTAAGGGTGTGGGCATACTTTAAGATCTTTTTGGATTTCTGAATAACCCCTTCTACCATCGCAAGAAGAGCCCCACCTCTAATGTTATTGGTTTCTACACGAGGCAAGTCTCTGTGAGACACTTCTACTTGGTCTGTTGGTTCTCCGCTGACTTCAACAGGAATGCTTCTTGCAGCTAATCTAACCTCTTCAGGAGTTGGGGAGTATTGCAAATTAGTTACTTCTGATTCATAAAGCTCCACTTCTTCCACATATCGTTCAACCTCATCATCAGTAGGCTTATATATGTCAAGGCCGGTAGCTACACGTATCTTATCACCTAAAAGAACAGATAATGCAGCTGCAGTACCTCCTGCACTACGGATAGGCCCTGCAAAGTATACCGCAACATATTTGGTTCCATCAGAATTGTCTTTGATCTTCACTCCAGATATTCCTTCCAAAGGAGCAGCTACAACCCCTTCTGTCAAAATCGCTGAAGCGGTTCTTAATCCTTGGTCTGCAAAAGCCTGCTTTTCAGCTTCAAATTTGGCACCGGTTTCATTTGATTCCTGAGATGCAATTTCAGCAGCTATTTCAAATGCAACCTCTTCCCTTGACATATCCTTTTCTAATTCCTTGATACGTTTAGCAATACCTTTAGGGCCTACAAGCCCTTCCACTCTTTCTGCCAAGTCCTTTGCCAATGGAATTTCAGTTTCAAGCTCAACATCAAACCCTTTTGATCTCGCTTCATTAGCTATCTCATACAACTTAAGAGTTTCACTTTCCAATCTTTCAAAATAATCCATTTCATCATCCATTACAATCACTAATAGCTAATAAATATTTTTATGTTTTATATAAATTGTTTTGAATCATTAAATTGTTTTAATAGTTTAAATTGATTTTTAAGCATTAAATTAATTTTTAAAATCTGATGATTATTAAAAATTTTTGAATATTTTCACTTAATATTATTATATTCATACTCTTATTTAAAGATATTAAGAGAGCAATTAAAAACTAATCAAAAATTGAAATTTTATGATATAATAATAAGAAAAAATTATAAGAAAAATTATAAAAAGTTATGACCAAAATAATGAGTAATAATTTGTTTTAATGAATACGAATTAAATTTTTTTGAATAAAAAAAATTTGAAAATAAAAAAAGAAAATTTTTATACAGAGAATCTTAATATAAAACAGAAGATTCCTAAAATTACAGTAATTACAGTAATAGCTATGACTAATTCAGGAGCGATTTTTGGACCTACACTTTCGTCATCAAAGTATCTTACTAAACCTGCCCCACTCATAGGCATGCTGATTTTATCGTTTTTCTTTGCCATAATATCACATTAAAATAATTGAATAATAATAAATTTTTTATAAAATTTTTTATAATTTTGAAATTACAATTTGATAATTATATCTTGAATTATAATTTAGAATTATAATATAATTATATATTTTATAAATATTAACTATTTCTATCATTTCTTATATTAAAACTTTTAGTTTTGCTTGAAGAAAAATATAAAAATATAAAAAATATTTAAAAAAATATTATTTAAAAAATTTGGATAATACTAAAAATTTATATAAATCCTCCGAAGACTAAAACCAAGATTGCAGCAACTGCAAATGTAATCAACCAAATTGGTACGCTCCAGGATATTACTTTGGAACCATCCAATGGAGGTATCGGCAATAGGTTAAATGCT
>CAJOMK010000020.1 GCA_905235495.1 uncultured Methanobrevibacter sp. | reverse complement strand
ACTTTGTCTGATGATAAGTTCAAAGGAGAAACTTTTGATTATATTATTTCAAATCCTCCATATGGTAAAAAATGGGAACAGGATAAAGAAGCTGTTTTAGCTGAGGCAGCACTTGGTGACAAAGGAAGGTTTGCAGCAGGAACTCCAAAAATTGATGATGGACAATTATTATTCGTACAGCATATGATTTCTAAAATGCACAAAAACAAAAAATCAAGAATAGCACTTATTACTAGCGGATCTCCTTTATTTAATGGTGATACAGGTCAAGGAGAAACAGAAATCCGTAAAATGATTTTAAAAAATGATTATTTGGAAACACTTATAGCATTACCAAACAATCTATTTTTTAATACAGATATCGGAACTTACATATGGATTTTAACTAATGAAAAATCCAATGAGAGGCAAGGAAAAGTGCAACTTATTGATGCTAGAGACGATTATTCGAAAATGAGAAAAAGCTTGGGCAAGAAAAGAAATTACATTCCAAACGAGAATATAAAAAATATTCTTAATTTATATCATTCATTTGAAGAATCTAATAAAGTTAAAATATTTGATAATGAGGACTTTGGTTATACCAAAATAATTGTTGAAAGACCACAACAATTTAATTACCAGGTTAATGATGAAAGATTGGATAACCTTCATTCTTATAAAAAATTTAAAGATTTAGCCATTAGCAAATCAAAAGATATATTAATTAAAGAACAAGAAGAACTGGACGGTAAACAAAAACAAGAAGATATTATAAAAGCACTTAAAGCAATACCAAATAAAAAATATTATAACTGGGATGAATTTGAAGTACAAGTTAAAAAAGTTTTAGAACCTTTTAATTTAGATGCTACATTTATTAAAAATGTTATTTTAAAACTTTCTGAACATGATGATTCTGCAGAATATGTGACAACCAAAAAAGGAAAATTTATCGCAGACTCCAATTTAAGAAACAATGAAAGAATCCCTCTTAAGAAAGACATTAAGGAATACTTTGAAGAAGAAGTTTTAAAGTATTATCCTGATGCTTGGATAGATACTAAGAAAGATAAAGTAGGATATGAGATTAACTTTACTCAATATTTTTATGTTTATGAACCTCCAAGACCTCTTGATAAAATAGAAGAAGATATTAGAAAAGTAACTGCTGAAATACAAGATTTACTCAAGGGATGAATTTAATGAGTTATGGATCTTATAAAAGTTATAAAACTACTGAAAATATGTGGGTTGGTGAAATTCCTAAAGAATGGGATTTAATCAAAATGAAGTTCTGCTTTAATTTAAGAGGAGGGTATGCTTTTAAAAGTGATGATTTTGTTGAAGAAGGAGCTTGCTTAATTAGGATTGGAGATATTAAAGATGGTTCTGTAGATTTAGAAAATTGCAAAAAACTTCCTTTAGAATATTCTATAATGATGAAAGACTTTTTAGTTGGTGCGGGTGATATTTTAATTGCTTTAACTGGTGCAACGATAGGCAAAATAGGTCAAGTCCCAAAAACTCATAAAAAGATATTGTTAAATCAAAGAGTAGGGAAGTTAAATTCTGAATATTCTACTTATTATAAATACATTTTAGAATCAGATTTCATCCAATCTCAGATAAAATTAATTTCAGAAGGTTCTGCTCAAGATAATATAAGTAATGAAGATATTGAGAATTTTGAAATTTTGAAAGTCGATGATATGACAAAAATATCTATTTCAAATTTTTTAGATAATAAGACTTATGAAATTGATAAAAATATCGAAAAAAATAAAGAACTTATTTCTCTTTTAGAAGAAAAGAAAAATGTTTTAATAAATCAAGCTGTTACAAAAGGTTTAGAAAAAAATGTTCGTATGAAGAATAGTGGTATTAAATGGATTGGAGAAATACCGGAACATTGGGAATTAAATAGAATAAAAAATACTTCTTATGTTAAAGGAAGGATTGGATGGCATGGTTTAACTTCTAATGAATTTTCTGATGAAGGAGCCTTTTTAGTAACAGGTACGGATTTTGACAATGGTTGTATTAACTGGGAAAGCTGTCATCACATAAGTTATGAAAGATATCAACAAGACCCTTATATCCATTTAAAAAATGGTGATTTGTTAATTACAAAAGATGGGACTATAGGTAAATTAGCTTTAATTTCTAACATTCCTGATAAAGCAACATTAAATAGCGGTATATTTTTGGTTAGACCTGTTGGTGAAAGTTATTTAAATGAATTTCTTTATTGGGTGTTATATTCCGATGTTTTTAAAAGATATTTTGATTATATTAAAACAGGATCTACTATTTCACATTTGTATCAGGAGACATTTGAAAATTTTTTCTTTGAAATTCCTCCTATTAATGAGCAAATAGAAATTGTAGATTATTTAAACACAGAAATTTTAAAGATTAATAGAGTTCTTGATAAAGTTCGTGAAAATATTTATTTATTAGAAGAATATAGAACTTCTTTAATTTATCATGTTGTTACAGGTAAAATTGATGTGAGGGGTGAAATATGACTACTAGTACAAAAGAAAAAGAATTTCAAAAGGATTTTTACACTTATTTAGAAAATACTGGATATGCTAGGAGAAGCAGCAAATTCAATTACAATGTTGCTAACTGTTTAGATGAGGAATTGCTTTTTAGATTTATTGAGTCAACACAATATGAAAAATGGCAACGTTACGAAAAGATATGTCATGGAAATGCAAAACAAGAGTTTTTAGGCTCCTTACTAAGGACAATAGACAATAGCTGCACAATAGAAGTCATTAGAAATGGATTTAAGGACAAAGGATTGCATTTTGATTTATTCTATTCTAAGCCAAACAACAATGCCAACCCGCAATCAGTAGAAAATTTCAGAAAAAATATTTTTTCAGTTATTGATGAGTTAGAGTATGAAAACAAACCTCATAGCAATTGTATAGGTTTGGCTGTTTTCATTAATGGAATTCCTATAATCACTATTGAACTTAAAGATACCTTTTCTCAAGGAGTGGAAAAAGCTGAAGAGCAATACATGACTGATAGGAATCCTAATGAAAAGCTATTTAAACTGTGCTTGATTCATTTTGCTATGAGTGACGCCAAGATTTCCATGACAACAAGATTAGATGGCGAGAAAACTGTCTTCTTGCCGTTCAATAAGGGCATTGAGAACCCTAATGCAGGATATGGTTTTTATAGAACATCCTATTTGTATACTGAAATCTTGCAAAAAGATGAATTAGCTAATTTAATTGAAAATTTTATCTTTGAAGAAGAAGGCAAGTATGTTTTTCCAAGATATCATCAACTGGATTGTGTAAATTATTTGATTGAAAGTTCCTCCCCAGGTCATAATTATCTCGTTCAGCATAGCGCAGGAAGTGGAAAAACAAAAACCATAGCTTGGTTAGCCCATAATCTATTAACTAAATTTGACGAGAATAATAAAAGAATTTATGACATGGTTTTCGTCATATCTGATAGGTTGGTTATCGATGAGCAGCTGCAAGAGCAAGTCCTGATCTTTGAAAAGGAAGGAGGAACCGTTGCAGTTATTGATGATAAGAAAAGGTCTAGAGATCTAGCGAACGAAATCTTGAATAAAACAAATATTGTCGTTTCCACCTTGCAAAAGTTTTCTTATATCGTTGACACAATCAAAGATATTGAGGATAGGAATTATGCTGTCATTGTCGATGAAGCTCATTCATCACAAACAGGATCTCATTCTCAAAACTTGAGAAAAGGATTATCTTCCGAAGTTGAAAATGATCCTTTCTTTGATGAGTCAGATGACGAGATTGATAAGAAATTAAGAGAAAATGTTGATAAGTTAAGAAATAAAACCAATTTATCATTTTTTGCATTTACTGCTACTCCTAAACAAAAGACTTTGGCAATGTTTGGTAAAAGGAATGAGTTTGGAGAGTATGAAGCTCACCATCTTTATACTATGGAGCAAGCCATTAAGGAAGGATTTATTTTAGACGTTTTAAAATATTATCTGCCTTACAGAACTTATTTCAATCTGGTTAAGACAATTGCTGAAGATGAGGAATATGACAAAGCTAGAGTTATTGGATTGGCTAAGAAATTTGTCAATGAGCATTCGAATACTATCTGTAAAAAATCTGAAATTATTTTAGACCATTTCAACAATTCAACCATAAATAAGATTCCCGATTCTGAAGGGAAGGGTCAGGCAAGAGCTATGCTGATAACGGAATCTAGGAAGCAAGCTGCTGAATATAAACTGGAATTAGATGAGCAAATCGCATTGAAAAACTTCCCATTTAAAACATTAGTTGCATTTACTGGAGAAGTGGAGATTGATGGAATTAGTTTTACAGAAGATTCCATGAATGACACAAATGTAAAAATTGATGAGGCTTTTAAGGAAGACCCTTATAGAATTCTTATTGTTGCGGATAAATACCAGACTGGTTTTGATGAGCCATTGTTGCATACTATGTATGTAGATAAGAGATTGCATGGGGTCAAAACAGTTCAAACTTTAAGTAGATTGAACAGGACTTGCCCTAATAAGACTGACACTTTGATTTTGGATTTCACCAATGAAATAGAGGATATTCAAAGAGATTTTGAAAAGTATTACGGCGAAACTATTTTAACTGAAGGCACAGACTATCGCAAGCTTTATGATTTAAGAGGAAATTTATACTCATTCAAACTGTTTACAGAAGATGATGTCAATAAGTTTGTAAAGGATTATCATAGCAACGCACCTCAGTCTGAACTACATAAGCCAATAGATGATGCTGTAAGCAAGTATCTGAAATTAGAGAATGTTGAGTTGCAAGGAGAGTTTAAAAGGACTTTAAGAAAGTATCAGAACATGTATTCATTTTTATGCCAACTTCTAGATTTTACAGACTTGGATTTAGAAAAGCTTTACCAATTCTGTTATTTCTTAAACAGAAAATTGCCAACTATCAATGACCCATTGCCATTTAATATAGCAAATAGTGTGGACTTGTCTTCTTACACAATTGACACTAGTTCAGAGGTGAAAACTATCGAATTGGTTGGAGATGGTGGAGAATTACATTCTCCTTCCGGAAAAACAAGATTCACCAAGCCTGAAGAGAAGATTAGATTGTCTGAAATAATCAAAATTATCAATGAAAGATTTGGTGCTGAATTTGATAATGGTCTTGAGAATATGCTATTGGCAGTTGAATATAACATTAAACATGATGAGAAATTTATTGAAATATTAAGAAATGAAAATAATGACATTACAATTTTAAAACGGCGTTTTCCATTTGATAAGGCTATGGCTGAAGTGTATTTAAGTGATAAGGAAACATACGGAGAAATTTATAATGATATTTTCAAAGATTCTCAACTTAAATCCTATTTGGAAAATGAAGTTTTTAATAGAATTTATTATGATAGAGAAGCTATTATTTAGTTAGATAAGAGGAATTGAATATGAAAAAAATGTGGATGGTTAGAGCAGGTAAAGGCGCTTTTCTTATAGATGAGTTTAGGTCCAGGAATATTGTGGCTCTTGGTTGGTGTCTTGGAGACCTTACAGACAAAAGTGAGGACGATATCAGATTGCTTATGGAAGAGCAAAATCCTAACGAAAGCAAATATACATTAGGAATATGGTCTTCTCAAGTAATCAAGTTCAGATATGCCATAAAGCAAGGAGATTATGTATTGTCATACAATCCTTCTATCCGTAAATACTTGTTGGGTGAAATCGTTTCAGATTATTACTTTAGCAAGGAGATGGAGGAAAGCGGTGCAGATTACATAGGAGGTCACAATGACACTCGTGACGTCAAGTGGCTGGGCGAGGTTCCGCGTGACAACCTGAAAGTGTCTACTAGAAACACTCTTGGTGCTGTTTCCACTTTGTTCAACATCAATGAGGAAGCTAAAAAAGACATTCTAAAAGTCTTCAACAACAAGGCTCCTGTAAAGGAAGATGAGATTGAAGAAACTGAAGATGAAGATGTTTCAATCTTAAAGGACGATATTATAGAGAAATCTATTGAATTCATTAAGGACGAAGTCAATAAGCTTGACTGGGATGAGATGCAGGAACTGGTTGCAGGTTTGCTTCGTGCTATGGGATACAAGACATTTGTCTCTCCTCCAGGTTCTGATAGAGGAAAGGATATTGTAGCCTCTCCAGATGGACTAGGGTTGGAAGACCCTGTCATTCTTGTTGAAGTAAAACATAGAAACAGTTCCAGCATGGGTGCTAGTGAAATCAGAAGCTTTAAGGGTGCTTTGAAGAAAACCAATCGCGGAATATATGTCTCTACAGGAGGATTCACTAAGGAAGCTAGATATGAGGCTGAACGCAGTGAGATTCCAATTATCCTAATGGACTTGGACAGGTTGGTTAAATTCATCATTCAATATTACGATAAGTTTGACAATGACGCTAGAGCATTGATTCCATTGACTAAGATTTACTGGCCTTTGTAAAGAGGTTAAAGTATGCCAGATATTCCAAGACCATGTAAAGAAGAAGTTGAAGAGTATATAAAAAATTGGTATGATTTGGAAAACTATGTGAATCAGGAGAATAGTTTAAATAAACTATTCTTTGATTTGATTCCAGAAAACAAGCTTATTGAAGACATACTGATTAAAGCTAGTACGCTGAATGATTTCTACAGTACAAATATCTTTTCCATTTTTCCAGTAGCGAAGCATATCCATGAACTTGATATTGATGAAAGACTTGAAGAAGGAGATTTGAGTTTAGTCGAAGATATAGCAAATGTTGAAGGGATGAATAAAAGATTTTACTCATTTGCCAGCAAATATTGCTCTCACCACAATCCTGATGCCTTTCCAATATTTGATAATTATGTGTCAAGAGTATTGGTCCATTTTAGAAAACAGGACATGTTTGCTAAATTCACACATGAGGATTTAAGAGATTATATCAAATTCAATGAGGTTCTGGATGAGTTTGCCAGATTTTACAATTTGGAGGAATTTTCAAGAAAGGAACTTGACATGTACCTATGGCAATTGGGGAAGAAATACTTTGCAAGATTTTAAACTATTTTTTAATATTTATTCTATAGCTATCAAATAGCTATTAGGATATTAACTTTATTTTTGAAAAACACAAACTATTTCTATGGACGATGAAACTTTAATCTTATTAGCATACATAAGGAATGCACCAACCAGAGAAAAGGTGCTGAAGTCATTTGAAGGAGAGGACTTTCTAAGACCAATTGAAATTTCAATGAAAACAGGTCTTCACCCGAACAATGTCAGCAAGAAATTGAATGACCTTAGAGAGCATGGACTGGTCTATGTCATCAATCCAGAGTATTATGTTCCTAAACTGTACAGGCTTACTGAAAAGGGCAAGAATATCATTCAACATTTGTAGAAATCAACCGTTTTTCAACAAATTCCTGTTTATTTATGGATACATGTATGCTTTCATGGTTTTACTATACTTTCACACTTTTCAAAAAAACATAATTTTAAATATTAGTTCGCATATATTAAAATTAACGATTATATTATTTTTGACAATTGCAAAAATTTTAAAATTTTTGTTATATTGGGGTCAGGATAAGAATAGTAATTAAGTATATTTGATTGTAATGATAGTTAATGTAATAATCATTATGATTGGATGAATTTTAATTAATTAAAATTTTAAATGTTTTAGGATGGTAATAATATGGAAAAATCAATTGATGATTTTATATTAGACTTAAAGGATTCTGATGATTTCGTTAGAGAAGAAGCTATCGGTTCACTTGAACTTAAAGGTGAAGAAGCAGTTGAACCTCTTATTGCAGCTTTAGATGAAAGAGATAAAAACATTAAGCTTGGTGCAATTGAAGTATTGAAAGCTATTGGTGATAAGAGAGCTATTCCTGCACTTGTAAAAACTTTAGGAGACAGAAATAAATTGGTAAGGAGGGAAGCTTCTACTGCTTTAACTACTATGGGTGATGAAGCTATTGGGCTTGTTCTTGCAGAATTGGATAGTCCTAAATGGAGAGTTAGAGGTGCAGCTTGTTGGATTTTAGGTGCACTTGGTGCTGAAGAAGCTCTTCCAAAACTTGAAGAATTATTGAATGATGAAAGTTCTTTTGTACAATATGGTGCAAAAGACGCTATCAATAGATTACAAAATGAATAAATTTTTATTCATTTCACTTTTTTTTCTTTTTTTTTAATTATTATAAGCTATTTTAAACTTTTTTTATGTTATTTTTTATTATTTTCTAATGTTTATAGGCTAATTTTTAGAAAATTATTTTACTTTTCATTTTGCTGTCTATAAGTTTATTTATAATGTTTGACATAATATAATTAAATAGAAAAAAAATATTTTGAGAAAATAAGGTTTTATTTATGATTACAATTACTAAAGCAGAAGAGGAAGTTTTAAATCAAATCAAATCATATTCTGAAGTTAAAATTGATGTTTCTATCTTAAAAGATGGTTTAGGAATCTATGAGCATGATCTTAATGATTTGTTGAATAGTCTAAGGTCTAAAGGTTTGGTTATTTATGATGGATCCACAGTTGAATTGAATGATGTGTATTCAAAGATTAATACTGTGGATTCTAAAGAGGATGTATTGAACGCTGAGCTAAATCAAAAGGAAAAGGCGTCTTTTGAATTGATAAAATCATTGATGGATGATGATGGTTTTGTTTCTAGATATGAGATTGAAGGAAATCTTTTATATGGTGATTTGAAATTATCTGACTTTAGAATGTATCATATCTTATTGTCTTTGGAAAATAAGGGATTAATAAAAGCCGTTTATAGAAAAAATGGGGATTATTATAAGGTTTTATAATATCGTATTGATTTTTTTTTTAAACTATTTTAGAAATATTTATTTTTTTTATGATTATTCTATTTTAGACATGAATTCATTTATTATGTTTAATATATTTTCAATATTATATCCAACCAAAAGATTATGTTTAGTATTTTCAAGAACGATTAATTCTGAATTTTTGATATTGTCACTAATTTTCCTTTGAATGTCCAAATCAGTTAAATCGTCTTCTGCACCAGCTATTACTATTGTTGGAACATCTATTTCACATAATCTCGCAGTGATATTAAGTGTATAACCTGCCTTGATTCCCTTTTTAATTCCTTCAATGTTTGCAACCTTTGCAGTTTCATGTTTTATAAACTTCAATGTTTCGCTATGCTTTTCAAGCATATCTTCAGTTAATGTGTAAGGAACAATCACGTCAAAGAATTCTACAAAACCCTTGTCTATTTCTTCCTCAAAGTCATTGAATATTTTAGCGAGTCTTTCAGTCTGTTCGCAAAAGCTGGACATTACTATAAGGCCATTTAGCATTTCGGGATGATTTATGGCAAAATCCATGATAATATTTCCACCTAATGAAAGTCCAGCAAATACTGCATTATCTATATTTAATGCTTTTAATAAGTGATAGAGGTCTTCTTGGTATAGATTAATTGATATCTCTTCATCATCGCTAGTTGAGTTTCCGTGACCTCTTAAATCATAGATTAAAACTTGATATTTCTTCTTCAATTCATTTGTTAATATTTTCCAATATTCCATGTTATCGGATAATCCATGGACAAAAACAATTGTTTTTCCATTTCCTTCAAGTTCATAATTTATAGATATATTGTTTACATTAATTTTAGTCATGTTTATTCTTTTATTTTTAGTTTAATATATCATTTTTTGTTTGATTGCTTAGTCAATAGTTTTGAATTCTATTTTTATTGGTTGAATAATTATTTAACTTAGATTAGTATTATTTTTAGTAATATTTATATTATATAAAGTAATAATATATAATTGATAATAATAATTATTAAATTAATATTAAAATTGTAATAATTATGAGGCATTATAATTTTTTGTAGTTTTAGGTGATTAATATGATGAGGATAAGTATGTCTTTGCCAAAAAAGCTTTTGGCAGAGTTTGATGAAGTTTTAAAAGATAGAGGTTACCAATCACGTTCAAAAGGTATTCGTGATGCATTAAGCGACTATATCTTAAGATACCAATGGATGAATGAAATGGAAGGTCAAAGGGTAGGTGTCATTACCATTATCTACGATCATCATTTCACTGGTGTTATGGAAAGCCTTGTAAACATCCAGCATGAATTTAGAAAGGAAATCAATGCAAGTATGCATATTCACATGACTAAAAAATACTGTATGGAAGTTATTGTTGTAAACGGAGATGTTACACAAATTAGGGACTTAACTGAAAGAATGATGAGACTTAAAGGTGTGGAACACGTGAAACTTACCTCTACAGCAAATGGTGAGTCATTAGACCATGAACATTGACCATGATTAATAATTAATAATTTAATAATTAAAAATTAATAATTAATAGATTATTAATAATTAATAATAATTAATAAATTAATTTTATTCATTGATTAATTGGGAGATTTCTTTATATTTTAATCATATAAAGGTCTCTTCACTTTTTTTTTAATTTTTATTCTATTTTTATCTATTTTTTTAAATCATAAAATCATTTTGAGTGCTGTTATGAAATTTAAAGTAAATTCTTATCATTTTAAGCTTTTAAGGGATTATGAAAGGCTTTCTGCATTTAAGGAAGCTATTGATGATTATGCCAAATCGCGTGATGAGGATAAAAGCCTTGATGGTCCAAGTGTGGCTTTTGATTTGGGATGTGGGTCTGGTGTTTTAAGTTATTTTGCATGTCCGCATATGGATAAGATTATAGCAATTGAATTAAATAATTCAAGCTATCAATTAGCTAAAGAGAACCTAAAAGAATTTGATAAGATTCAAGTATTCAATGATGATATATTGAGCTTCGATTTCAGTAAATTAAATGAAAAGGTGGACTTGATTATTTGTGAAATGTTGGATACTGCACTGATTGATGAGGAAGAGGTTCCTGTATTGAACCATGCCAAAAAATACTTGAAGGATGATGGAAAAATAATCCCTGAAGGAATAATCAACTCAGTAGAAGCTGTTTTTATGAACAATCATTTCATTCAGTATGAAGATGATGAATTCAGTCCAGTTTATATTGCATTAGGTAATTCAATAATCTACAGTAAATTTGACTTTTTAGATGATATCGATAGCAATTTCAGTGCAATAGTTGATTTGAAGATTTATGATAGAGATGAATTAAATGAAATGGGCTTTGAAGATAAGATTTCAAAGGAAAGCTTTGAAAAATTCAATTTCAAGGATAATTTTAATATCAAGGAAAATAAATTAAAGATTAATGGTATCAAACTTACAAGTTTTACCAAATTGAATGAAAAGCTTATTTGTGGTCCTACACCTATGCTGAATCCTTCCATGCTTGTTCCAATAGAAGAGATTGAAGTGGATTGTGGAGATACCTTAAGAATCAAGTTGGAATATGTTATGGGTGGTGGTGTGGAAACCATAAAAACTGAGATTTTGGATATTATTCATAATTAAATGTTATGGTATAAACATTGTTCAAATTAATAAAATACTATGAATATATAAAATTCTAGTTGTATTTCAAGTGTAAAATTTTTAAAGATTTTCAAGAATTTTTTTAATGTGATAAAATGTCAAATAATTTTGATGAAATAAGTGGTGATATTGATTTATTTTTAGAAAATTGTGATATTCTTCTTATTTTAGGTATTGGAAATGATATACGTGGAGATGATGGTTTAGGACCTTATATTATTAATCAATTATCTATTTTAAAAGATTCTATTATGAATAATTCAAATCA
>CAJOMK010000019.1 GCA_905235495.1 uncultured Methanobrevibacter sp. | reverse complement strand
TGTCTAAAAAAACACCACAACCTAAGGACAAGATGTCTAAAAAAACACCACAACATAAGAACAAGCATGTCGTAAAATTGAGAAATTGTTTTTAAAATTAAAAAAAGAAGGAATATAAAAATAGTATAAAATAAAAAAAGATGAAAAAAAACTTAGAAAATAAATTCCAAGTTAAAAAAAAACTTATTCATCTACTTCAACACCCATGTTACCTGCCATTCTAGCAAGTAAGATGGTTACGACAACTGCGATAATAGTTACGATTACTGCATAGACGATTTGACCGGTAAGAGCGCTTCCAGCTTCAAAGAATTGGCTGATTAAAGCTTGAATTGCGTCGTTCCATGCTAAACCTGCTACTAAACCGAATGCAGTTGTTACTAAAGTGATAACAGTTTTAATTACTTCTTTACCTACATCAGACATAATATCTCCTCAAAATTTTAAATAAAACTAATAAGCTTTGACTCCAAAGATAAATTAATTTTTAAGAGATTAAAAAATAATTTTTCTTAAAAAATAACAATTATTAGCTATTATAAGTTTAGTTTTTCATCATATATAATCTTTAATAATTAAAAGCTTATTTTTAATAGAAATAGCGGATTAAAACAAAAAAATCGCTTGATTGCATAAAATACTGATGATTTGCATTTTAAAAAAAAATTCAACAAATAACTTTTTCTAGAATATTATCATAAAATTAGCTTGAGAAAAACAGCAATTTATTTATAAAATACGATTAATTATATTAATGGTTTTATTAAAACAGCATGATTTAAAATAATAATGATTTAATTAAAACAAAGCATTAAGTGAAAAATGAAAAATCGTAATGAAGAATATACCATTGTCAAATATGAATGCATCAAAAAAATCAAAAAAAACTACAAGATCATCCCATCAAAAAGAATGAAAAAATATCGCATTTAAAATGAGCAGTATAAAATCAAAGTTGAATCACAGTTATACAATTTCAGGAATGTATGGTTTTTCAATTTGGTGACTACACCCTTTTCAACTGGAATGCAGCCTATGAAGGCACCATCCAAAATTGAATCATCAATTAGGCACCAGGAGTCATCATCATGAAATATCTTAATACAAGGCTCTTCCCCATCGGAAAATCCATTGTTGAAATCATTCAGGAAAATATCGAAAGGAGTTGAATCAAGGCTTTCACAATCTTTATTTGCTTTGATCAATAAAGTTTCATCCTTATGGATCTTGAAGAGCTTGCCTTTTTGCGAACCGTTGAATACAGTTAAAACACAATGATCATATGAATTTGACAATTTGTTATTCCCATACATGTCAAAGTATGACAAAAGCTCTTCAGATAGGAAGCTTACCTCTAAAAACAAATCTCCAAATGCATCCTCCCTTATGACATACCCTTTTACATTGCGTTTTCCAATCTTGTTTCGCACTTCCTTTTTAGTAGGCATTTCCATAATCAGCCCAGCGCTTTCAAGCTGCTTCAAGTGCTGGCTCAACATTTGTGGAGTGATTTTTATCCCATACTCGCTTAAAAGAATGCTGTTTATTTCACGGGAATAAAGTGGATTAGAATCACCATTGTTTTTTTCATATTCCTTTAGAATTTCCAAAATGGTGAATCGGATATTGTTGTTAACGGCTGACAGCTTATTGATGATGGCATTATAATTCCTTCCTCTAGCAGCCCCATTTTCATTGTCTAAATTGCTCAATTTTTCAAAACCCCTTAACTTATTATTGAATATACTTTCTATTAAGAAATATTTAAAAATTTTGTATAACATTTTATTTAAATTTTAAAAAAAAATAATATGAATTCTTAAAAATATTAAAAAATGTACAATAAATAATTTTATTATAGAAATAAAAATGACAAAATATAAAAAATTTTAAAAATATCTGAACAATAAAAGTTAAATGATAATGATTGTAAAAAAAGATGATATTTAAGTTTCATTCTAAAATAAAAAAAAGGTTTAAGATTAAAAAAATCTTAAAACTTGAAAAATTTATTTAAATCCCAAAACATGATAATTTAAACCCGAAAATATGATAATAATTAAAGGCTATCTCACTTCTTTTGAGATTTCAACTTGTCGTATCCGACAATTCCCACCAATACCAACAGGAACAATGAGAAAATAATAATCGGAATTCTTGTATAGTCGTAAGGCGGAATGACCTTGCTTATATGCTTTGAAATCCAATTCAGTACTTTAGAATCCTCTAATCCTAGAATAGAAGATGCGGATTTAGCCGTGCTGAAGGGATTCAAGGTTTTCGATGAGGCAGATTCCGTGTCTGAACGATACCTTGAGGACATGTATCCTCCTCTACTGGAAACTCCATTAGATCCACCACCACTGGAAACTCCATTAGATCTACCATTACGGGAATTTCCATCTTTGGACTTATTTTTCTCCGGTTCTATATGAGGATCCTCACCTGGCTTAATAATGGTAGTAAGATGAGGGCCATGTTGCGCTGCGTTTTTATCAGTACTGTTTTGAGTTATATTTGAACCATTGTTTCCAGTCCCGCTTTTAGTAAACTTGCTTGCAAGATTATTAGACATATTGACATCTATTGAATCAGTTGTTGCATCAGCGGTGCAGTTGAAGTGACCATCGCTGCTCAGTCTTGTCAGAATAGTCAAAACCGCAGGCTGTGAACTGCTTAAATCGCCTATGTTCCAAATCCGAGTGCTTGAATCATATTCGCCAATGGTTTTATTGCATGAGACATATTCCATATTGCTTGAAAAATTCAGCTGAACCTTGACATTGCGTGCAACACCTTCATTAACTTCCACTGTAATATTCCATGGAATTTCAGAGCCTTTGCGGTTAAACTTGTTTCCATCGTAGGTCTTTTCCACGCTTATACTCACTGACAAATCACATTCATCATCCGCCGAGAGAACATTTTCCGGATTTGAAGATGTTGGATTCGCATCAGTTTCCACATTATCCAGGATTTGATTCACATTTCCATCAGACGAGTCATTTGCAGAAGAATATAGATCCACATCTTCGCCAGCAGATATGGCTGTAATTGAAAACAGGACTATCAAAATCACAGAAAACCTGATGAAATACTTCCGTTTCATTTTTCACCCCTTTTTCTTTTTAAATCAAATATTAAATTTATAACTTTCAAACACTCTTCGGTTAAAAAGAGTGCAATTTCAAAATGTACAAATGCCTTCAAAAAAGACATTTTCATAAACTTGCACAAATGCCTTCAAAAAAGACATTTTCATAAACTTGCACAAATGCCTTCAAAAAAGACATTTTCATAAACTTGCACATGCCTTTAAAAAGGCTATTCAATTTCATAAACTTCCTTGGAAAGCACTTTTCCCTTCAAGTCAGTCAACTTGAATCCAATATGAGTTATATTATTTTCTTCCAATGTGCAGCCGCCTATTACTCCATATTTAAACTCATCTGCGGATGAATTCACCTCGCAAATTAGATTGTCTTCATTATCTAAAAACCTGATATTCATAAAATACATTTCCGAATTTGACGGCATGTTGAAAGATTCTCCTTTGACCTCATAGTGATAGGAGCCTTCGGATTCTGTAATTTCAACTCCTGTGACCTTCATTGAAAATACACCGTCATCGGTTGTGTTCTGACCCGCAGGCAGAATGACGAGGAAATATATCAGAACCAATGCGACAAGAATAGGAACTGCGATTTTTACAAATTTTTTAAGAATATTGCTCTTTCTGTGGGGATTTGATTTTTCAAACTCCCCTGCTGCTTTTTTATCTATTTTAATGTTGCTTGCTGGTTTTCCAATGATTTTAGATGTTTTCTCAACAATAATCTCCAACTGCCTTTTGGAATCAGCAATCGGATTGATCTTGGTCTGGGTCTCCATGATAAATTCCAAATTGCCGGAGAGCTTTGAATCATCAATATTCACTAATATAATAGGAACTTTTCTGGAAAATGCAATATCCGTTTCAGTTACAACAAAGTTCTTATCTCTTGAATTTTTTGAATATAAGAGAACAAAAGCTTTTGAGTCTGCTATTGCATTTGTAATATCAGTCTTGCTGATTGAGGATCCATGCCGTGATTTGATCCACGGTCTGATTCCATTGTCTTCAAGCACCCTGCTAATGGCGCCGCATAATTCTTCATCCTGCTCATCATAACACATGTAGACATCATATACCATCGGCAATCCTCCAATCAAATCTGAATATACTCCTCATAAAGATATTTAAAGATCTCCTCGTCAGAGGAAGTCAATCTTAAAACGGATTTCCTGGTAAGGAACTCGTTTCTAATTACGAATCCATGTATTATCGCCAGAATCCAGAATATAATGAATATTACTACAAACATTTTGTACATTGGATAATTGAGGAATAATAACCCCAGAATACTGAAACCTAACATCAAACTCATCAATTCGGGAATGAAATAAAGCAATCCCATCAAGACCCATCTTTTTTTACCTGCTGTAATCCCCATATACATGAACGAAGCCCAGTATAATGGAGTGAATAATAATACAAGGGATATTCGGTCTTTCTTCTGTTGTGACAAGTCTTCGCTCTTGAAATTTGAAAAATCTATCATGATCGGCACGTTGGCATTTTCATTACACAGCTTCAAGGCATCAATAACCAATGTCTCAAATTCATCTTCGGGACGAGGATAAGCCGGCAGCCACTGGCTGACCTTCAATATATATTCCAGGTCCTCGCTTGGCAGTGAATTGTCTATATTAAATGAAAGTATGGGCTTGTTGTTGGAAAATGCCATATTGAGTTCATTGTTGACATAGTTGGATGCCTGGGAAGATGAAGAATATACAAAAACAACAATTTTTGTTGATTTTATTCCATCAGTTATCTCGTCAATGTAGTTTGTTCCTGATGGAATATCCCGAGGGGCAATCCAGCATTTGAGATTGTTCTGCTCTAAAAGATAGCAGATCCTGTTTGCCAGATCGCTGTCTCTTGTTGAATAGCTTATGAAAACATCATGCTTTGTTTCATCAGATCTCACATTACCACCTTGCTGTTGAATACGCTATCTACGACAAAATCCCAGTCTTTTCCCTCAAACAGGTAAACTGTAGTCTCATTTTTAAAAGAAAGGCGGTCCCTGTCGAATGAATCAATAGGGATCAGGATGAAGTGATACTTGAAACCACTGTCATCTTCTAATTCAATTGCAACCTCATAGCATGTCTCGTTTAGAAAATTGACAGATCCTGCCTTACTGAAATGGGAATAATGATTCAACAGATCAGTTATCCTCTCGTCGGATGAGCTCACTCGACTGACGTCCATATCATAAATATCATAATAGGAATTCCTGAATTCAACCGTATCCCCTGAAACAGAATAGTTTGAACTGGTAGGATGATACATGCTTATATATTCCGTGACATTATCCATGCGGTCGGAATAATCATATCCCGCATATGAATAGAAGCCGTAAAGCAGTAAGATTATTACAGTAGCCATTATCAGATATTCTATTAGATTGTTGTTCATCAAAACACCATTTTTTCATTCATCGTTTGTCACTAAATGCCATGTTTTCAATAAAATCAAGCATTATTAATACATGACGATATTTATATTGTTTAATATATTTAACTCAAGTAAAGCAAAACATTTAATCAAGAAAACAGACTCAAAAATAAGAGAGAAAAAATTGACATACTTAAATCTTATAAAACAGAGAAATATTTGAAAAAAAAAGATTGTGATAAAAAAAAATAAAAATAACTGCAATAGCAAAAGGCTATTGCATGAAAAAACAATTTATTAAAAAAACCATCTAATAAACCTTGAGCTTGGTGGACAAAGTCTTTTTAATATTGGCCTTATTGCCTTTGAAAATGACTTTGACCTTGTAGGTTTTCTTCTTCTTAGGCAGTTTTACTTTGAATGTTGCAATTCCCTTGGAACTGGTTTTAGCCTTGACGGTTTTCTTATTTACCTTCAAGTAAACAGTAAGACCTTTCAAAGCAAGCTTCTTGCCTGTAGTGGTTTTGAAGAGATACTTGACTTTCAGATTCTTAGAGGATTTCCTTACCTTCTTGGTTTTTGCAGTGATCTTTACCTTGTTCTTGACAACCTTGACCTGTACTGAGCCAGAGCTTCCAGCATAAACTGAATCTCCTGCAAACTTCAAGGAAGCTGTGTAAGTCTTTGCAGCAGCCGCAGACAGCTTGATGATTCCATAACCATTTGCATTGGTCTTCACATTATAGGTCTTGCCGTTGAAAACAACACTTACTGACTTTGCCAATCCCTTGCCGTTTGAATCAAGAATATTGAATGTAAGGTATCCGAAATTAGGATTAGCATAGAAAGTCACGGATTTAGGAACAATCCTGGTGGCTATTTTTGCAACGTTGATATTCACACTCTTGGAAAATGAACTGTATTTTGCATCGCCAGGGTAGCTGATTATAGCTGCAACAAGTCCTGAACTTGAAAATGAAGGAATATCAAAGCCGCTTGCTGAACCCTCATAGGTTATTCCGTCAATGGTTAGGAGAAGTTTTTCTGAAAGATCAAAAGGAACGCCACTGACTTTAAGGATGTTGCT
Organism: uncultured Methanobrevibacter sp.; assembly: GCA_905235495.1. GTDB lineage: Archaea > Methanobacteriota > Methanobacteria > Methanobacteriales > Methanobacteriaceae > Methanobrevibacter. Next base: position 9,881 of record CAJOMK010000019.1, on the reverse strand, counting down.
GCCTACAACAGTGCTTAAGGATATGCTTGAAGCAACAGACTCTTTGACAGTGTAGTCAAGATCCAAGTCAAAGGCGTAGTAGTCATCACCATCATAGCTGAGTTTTAATTTATGGTCTCCAGGAGACAAGTCAAGAGGAGGTATGCCTTCTGAAGGATTTACTGTAATGTTTGTGTCATCATCCAATCCTATGATAAAATGGCCTGCAGCATCACTTGGAAGGTCGGAAACTATGATGATTCCCGCAATGTCGCCCTGGGAATTACTTAAATCGAATGTTGTGTTTTTAGCTGTCGCCGCCTTCCAGTCAAGAGGAATGAACTCGATCATGTAGTTGTCATCTTCCAAAGCTCCTGCAATCATATCAAGTGCAACCAAAACACTGTTTCTGCCATTCAAGTCCACATGTCTTGCAAGTACTCCGTTTTTGAACAAGTCAATCATTCCCTGAGTTGCACTGCCCATGTTGATGGTTATTTCAACAGAGCCGATATCATTGGATATGATTGTTGTGACTGTTGTCGGAGCAGTTACAACGAAATTGATTGTGTGGATTGTCTCATCCCCGGATTCATCTACAAAAACAATTGCATAATTGCCGTTTTCACAATCATAAGATCCAGGTTCCATATTTTCAAGAGTGAAAATGACTGCTGAATCGGTTATGTCCTTTTCATCAATGACCTCACCGTCCTTAAGCAATTTAACCCGTCCGGATGTCACATATTGATTATTGGATGACACCGCCACCCTGATGATGGCCTTGTTGCCTATGTGGTTGTCAATAGTGGTTATGATTGTATAGAACTTTGTATCATTATAAAATTCCTCTGAAGCTTCGCTCTCTGCATAATTGTTTGTATTGGAATGGAAGCGGACAATGATTATGAATTTACAGCCTCCAAAGGAATCTAAGCCCAATACATTGGCAATTTCGCTTTTGGACAACTTCAAAATGTAATCTTCAAGCTCACTTATTTCAAAAGTTTCCAGATAATATCCCAATGAACCTGGATCTTCATTATCTGCAAAGATGTTTTCAAATGACATTCCTAAAATATCATCTCCGCCTTGGCCGTTATTCCCATCACCAGGAATGGCATATATTGCGACTTCAAGAATTCCATCATCCACCAGCTCATCATTGGATGTTACATTGATATAAATAGTGTCATCATCCTGATCTATGTTGATTCTGGTTTCATTAGGAATGATTTTGAATTCTTCTAATCCTCTACCCATGTAGAATCTATTGGTATCCTCTATTTCACCCCATATAACCTCAATCTCTTTGGTATTGATATCAGGAGTGTATTCCAGTCTAGCGACTCCTTCGCTTATGCTTGAATGACAGATTAGTTCTGTATATTCATGTCCATCAATCTCCTCTACGAATACCTTTATAAATGAAATTGGGAAATATACATTAGGATTTATTTCATCGGTGCCGTTGTATACAAATTGCACAGTGAAATAATTGAAAACATCCACATTCGGAGCAAAGCTGGCAAATGCCTGCATTTCCAGATAGTTGTCTATATCCAGCATGTCATCTGGACGCTCACCCCAATAATTTCCATTTAGGTCATAATCAACATTTCCTGTGAACTCTATGCTGATTAAATCCCCGTATGTATTGAAAAGTGAATTATGAACTGTTACGCTTGAACCGTCAAAACTGAAAATCTGAGATATCAATGAGCTTTCGATGGTTAAAGAGCCTTTATTGGATATCTCTCCTATATCGCTCCTCTCGACATATGCATGTGCTCTGTTATCTATATTAAGTTCTCCCTCAAACTCGATAGTACAGTTGATTAATGTGAGATTTGTAGTTCCAAGAGCAAAGAGGCCACTTATGCAATTAACGAAATGAACATTTCTAAGGGTTACATTGCTGTCAGTTACATTCAATGCGCCGGCGAGGCCAGCACCATTGATTATGTGTCCGTTTCCTTCAATGACAACATTCTTGTTTTCAATTAAAACGCCGCCGGCATACAAGCTGTCTGAATCGCTTTCATACCTGTAATCCCCTGGCAATTCAATCATGCCGTCGGCATCGGCAATCTGATCATGCAAGTCGGAGAAATTATATGCTCCAAGGCCAATGCGAAGATCGGCTCTCACATTGCAGATATCAAACTTGCCATAATGGCTCCAGTCATTGACAAGACCTGCTGAAATAATGTAATCTCCTGATACTGGAACATAATCTATATGGCATTCTCCATTTTCCAAGCTTGAATTAGCAATATACTGGCGTTTTCCACTTGCCTTTTCAATGAAGAAATATATGATTGTGTTGTGAGGGCATGCAAATACTCTTTCATCGGTTCCATTTTTGATGAATGCAACATTGAAGACATTGCTTTCATTCTCAACTATTTCATTTTGAGCTGTCATGCTGAATATTACATAATTATTCAGTTCAATGTTTGTTGTGTTTTCATCAGGACTGTTTGTGCCCCACCAGATGTCATTCAATACACAGTTTCCAGTATTTTCAACATATAAAACATATTTGCCGTAGTTTAAATCGGAACCATCAAGAATTCTTCCAGGGTCATCGCATTCTCCTGATGTCAGGAATGAATTGGATACATATAATGAAGTTCCATTGTGATAAATGTCATTTCCAATCTTACCGCAGTTGTGGCATAAAATTGAATATGTGATATTCAAATCACCATCGTTGTAGATGCCTCCTCCAAAATCAACACATGGATCAGTGTGTCCCTGGTTTCTTATGTCGCTTTCAGTTATGGTAAGATTGCCTTTATTGTAGATTGCTCCGCCGTAGGAAGTGATACCTTCAGGAATAGGGCTGAAATCTTCACCCCATATTGCTCCTGTGATATTGGAGGAATTAATGGTCATGACAGCACCTTCATCATTATAGATGGCACCTCCGCATACAGTTTCTCCTTCATAGTCATCAAAGACTATCAAACGTCCTGAAATGCTGCAGTTGTTCAATGTCAGATTGCCACGGTTGTAAATTGCAGCACCCTGGTCAGCATTAGGACTGTAAATTCGCATTTTCAAATCATTTATGACTACAGTGCATCCTTCATCAATGAAGAATCCTTTTGTATAATCATCATAGTTAAAGTCATCACCGGCATCAATTATCAAGTGACCGTTTCCATTGATTGTGATGTCTTTGTCAATGCAGATCTCCCGGATTTCTCTATCGCGTGAATTTTCTCCTCCATATCGGTAGTCATTGCTTAAATTAAGAACTCCATTCTCCGGCAAGCTGTTGATCAACTCAATCAGTGCAGTGAAGTCGTATGCCGGGAGTCCACATTTTGTTGAAAGGCCAATAACTTTTCCATCATATATGATTTGAGCGCCGATGAACTGGATGTCCTCATTGGTCGGAGTGTAAGTGTAAGTGGCTGTTCCACCAGTTACAGGGACAGGTTCTCCAAGAGTATCATACCAGTCCTCATAATTCATATAGTTGTAGGATTCCATGAACTGGACTTCTCCATTGAAGAAATCTGCAAGAGGTTCTCCGTTTGAATTGAAGAATTTCAAGGTGAATGTGGTTTCATGATTCATAAAATCAGGAATGGAAGGTTCGATTTTTGCATAAATATATGACTCCACATCAGCATTCACGCAAGAATTATCTTCGCCAGGTTTTTCAAAGCCCCAGAAGTTGTTGTTTAAGTCATATTCTGCATCTTCCGGATTTTCAAAGAAAACATTAAACTTATTGTCCCAGTTGTCAAATACAAACAGACAGGAATTGTTGATTATGGTGCTTTGAGCATCTTCGCTGATGTAAACATTAATTCCTTCAAAATCTTCCCCCTGATTTAGGAATATTGAATTTGAAACATTTAATGTTCCTCCATTGAAAACAGCGCAAAAACGACTATTTTTAATAATGCAGTCAATCAGATTGGCTGTGCCCTCATTGATTCTAAGAGCGGAACCAATAAGATCGCATTGCTCCTCATCATCCCAGCGAGCTTCACAGTTATCAAATGTACAATTAATCAGGGTCACGCTGCCTCCATCTAAAATAATGGCACCTCTGCACTTGTTAAAGTTGAGATTTCGAATAACAACATTTTCTGCAGTGATTTTGAATGCTGAAGCATCGTTAACTCCATTAAGAGTATTGAAATTGCCGTCAATGATCTGATTGTCGGTGCTTAATTCTATTATATATGGTTCTTCTTCATTCCATCCGAATCTGTAGGTTTCATTTAATTCCACAAGAAGATTATCACTTATATCATCGCTTAAATCTATCCAGTTCTTGCAGGTCTGGCCGAATGGGAATTCCACCTCACTAAATAATCTTAAATCATCTCCAATGGATACAACACAATGCATTGCATACTGACCGTCTTCGAAGGTAAAAGATGTCTGTCCATTTTCCACAGGAACTTCGCAGTCTTCGAATTCCTCTGTGTGGCCGTCTATGTTTTCAACATAGAATATGAAATTGGATTCAGGCAGGCCCCCCTCGAATTTTTCCTCTGTTCCATTTCTAACAAAATAGGCATGGAGCTCATACTCATTTCCTGGTATTAAAGGATCATCTTCAGAGTCCACTTTCAAAATCAATTCCAGATAATTGCCAAGTTCAATATTGGAAACTGCAAGCACTTCGATTTCCTCATCGGCTTCTTCATCATATTCCCCTTTGAAGACACCTCCAGACCAGTAGTTGTCATCCAATGCAACACTGCCCTCTTCAACACCATCTTCAACATAGACGACATACTTGTCATCCCAGTCGTAACTGGACATGTAGGAATTGGAAATATTGGCAGTGCCTGAGGCTATGCAGACATCCCTGCCGTTGGATGTATCCTCTTCGCCGTCACCTTCATCACCTTCATCACCATTATATACTACTCGATTATCTAAAAATGCTGAGAGGGTTACATTCAAATCACCATCATTATAAATGGCTCCACCTTTTCCTGCTTCATTGTTGATGAATAGGGAGTCTGTGACATCCAAATCTCCGTTATTGTAAATGGCTCCGCCATAAGATGTTTTGCAATCTTCTTCCCAGTTGTTTCCGCAGTAGCGGAACTGGCAGTTTTCAATTGTCAAGGTGCCTGAATTGTAAATGGCTCCTCCTTCATCGGCAAAACAGCCTTCAAAAATTATATTCTTCAAGGTGACATGGCTTCCGCTTGCAATTTTGAAAGCCCTTGCAAAGCTTCCTCCATCAAGTGTGTGGCCGTCACCATCTATGGTGAGATCCCTGTCGATTAGAATGCCTGAGCGGGCCTCTTCTATTTCCTCATCATCAAGATCCCAATAATTAAAATAATAATCATCTTCCAAAGTGATTTCAGATTCATCACCTTCAAGGACAAGATTCAAGTCTCCCCATCCAGGACCTTCACCATCATCATATTCTTCATCATCTTCTTCATCATCTGTCAATATGCCGTCACTTGAAGCGGAAAGAGAATCAGCATCAATGGAATCTGAGTCTGTAAGATTATCGCTGCAAAAGCCGCGCCTATGGAAAAGCACAAGACTGCAAAAATGAGAAGCACATATGCATATCTATGTTTAAACATATTTCCCTCCTTTTTTTAATCAATTTATTCATCATATCTAATTTATTCAATTTTTAAACAATTTATAAAATTCATATATCACCTGTAATACTGTGAATAATTTTTTAAGAATAATTTTTTTAATCTTAACTAACCACTCAATTTTTTAAGAATAATTTTTTTAATCTTAACTAACCACTCAAAATGCTTTTATTTCCTTACCTTGATTTTAACTTTTTTAGTTGCCTTTTTGTAATATGAATTTCCAGCATATCTCACAGTGGCCTTGAATGTTCCCTTCTTCTTGAGCCTGGTAATCTTGAAAGTGGCCTTGCCTTTGCTGTTTGTTTTTGCAGAGTATGTTTTTCCGCCAACTTTCAGTTTGACTTTTGCCTTCTTTATTGCCTTGCCGAATTGATTCTTCAATGTGATTGTGTATTTTTTAGTTTTAACTTTCAGCTTGAAAGTCTTCTTAGAGGCTTTTATCTTGGAAGAAGCTTTTTTAATGGTTATCGCTATAGTAGAAGAGGATTTCAAATAATTAGAATTTCCGCCATAGCTAATTGATACTGTATAGGTTTTTGGAACCATATTAACAGACAATCTTGCCTGGCCTTTGGAATTTGTTGTAAGAATAATCTTCTTGCCGCCGATTAGAACGGTGATTTTAGCATTTGAAATTAATTTTCCATTTTTGTCCTTCAATGTTATGAGGGCCTTCTTGCTGTCACCATAAACCTTGACCATGTTTGAAGCAGTCAATACTGAATAAATCGGCCTTACAGTGAAATTGAATTGAACTTTATTTGATGTGAACATGTTGTTCTTGTAGATAGCAGTCAGGGAATATGATCCTGCTTGATTAAAATCAATGCTCAATGATGCGCTTCCATTATTTATAAGAGCATAATGCAATACGCCGTTTATATCCAGAGTGACAAGTGTGTTTTCCACTTTTTCAAGAACATCAAGGTTGTATAATCCAAGATCGCTTAAAGTCATGCTTATGATTGTTTTTTTGTCGAGTTCAATGCTATCGAATTTCTCAGCACTTAGAGCCACATCATAGAATTCACCATATCTTATTGTGAATGCCTTGATGCATGCGACCTGGCAGGTGTTTGACTTGTAGTCTGAGAGGAATTCACAATCCCCTTCAATGAGATAAAGGTCCTTCCAGTTAATGCCGTCGAAGCTTACAAAAGAGGTATTTCTTTCAAAATTGACACTGTTCAATTGACCTGACTGGGAAACAGGGAAGTAGTTCATTCCCTCGTTGCAGTTTTCAATCATTATTGTGAACTCATCAAATGGATCAAGCAGTATCTTCTCATTGAATGGAATGGTGAAATAACCTGCTTTGCTATGGCCGTTTTGAGACAGGACCAGTACATCATTCTTGTAAACAGAGACCACATAGTCTGTCGGATTAATGAAATAAGTGGAGAAAGCTGTGAGGTATTCCGCCTCTTCACCAGATTTGAATTTGTTTTTATAATAAATATGGCCGTTGTAAGCAAGGTAATCGCTTACTCCAACATCATGCTGGTAGTTATGAACATATGAGTCGTTTTCATTGAATACAAATGTGTAAGCTTGGGAGAATGAATAGTCGAAGCAGTCGTTGTTTTCGATAAAGACATTATCATCGCTGTAAAAGCGGATGTAGTATGGCAGATATCCAAAACCATCACCATCCCAGCTGGAACCCCAGCTGTTTTTAAATATCCAGGCACCTTTTACATAATTGCCCTCTGAATCATAGCCTTCAATATCATCATCCCATCCGACCAGGCTTACTGCATGATAACCCTCACCCCATTTAAGAGTTACTGAAACAGCTCCGTAGTCCATGATTGCCTTCTTGTATATGAGGTCATCAGAAGGGCTCACTCTTGCAGGCAGAAAGAGAATGTTTTGAACTGGCATTTTGGCATAGTAATACAGTGAGTTCAGTGAGTCTTCCCTGTACTTGTCATATTCCTCAAGGGTAGGGCCGTTCCATCCTGCAAGATAAGCGAAAATCATGGAATCATATCCGACTGTGTTAGGAGGAATGCTCAAGCCGTAAAGGGAATAGGTCGCCATATTGTTCTTAAGATTCTCCTCTGAAAAATCATACTCGATTCCTGTAATCTTTTTAAGGCATGCCTCCAGAGTCGCGATTCCTGAAAAAGCCCAGCAGTTTCCGCCTTCACCCTGGTCTTTGACAGAAGTCACATAGCCCCAGCTGCGTGAGTCATACTGCCTTGGAATAGATGATAAACTGCTTTCAGAGCTGCTGATAGCAGGATATGCATTGTCTGACATTGAACGGTCGTTATCGAAAACTGAAAAGATTGACGGATTCAATCTTATTGAATATGAGCCAAAATGAATGACATCTTTTTCCAATTCCACTTTCTCCTCCACGCTGGAGTTGTAAGCGCCGTCATCGCAAAGTGTGAAAATCAGATATTCCTCGCAGCCTTCATCTAAATCCGCGTTTCTATAAATTGTATATGAGACATTGATGAAATCGCTGTAATTCACATAGATTGTAGAATTGGCCGGATGAGTGGAATCAGAAATTCTCAATCCAACATAGTAATCAATATCCTGGCCTGAATCATCACTGGAGTAGCTGCGCAGGTATGTGCCGTCATTTGAAAAAACATAGGTGATGGAATTGCTCCTTACAACATGCTTGATGCCTCCGAAAATGCCGGTGTACTCAAGATAGCAATGGACAGTCTCCTCGTAATGGTTGTTGTATTCAACAGCTTCGTGCTTTGAACTCACTATTCTGATTACTGAATTTCCAGAATTATTTATGAAGACATTGTTTGTGAATATTGAAATCTCAGGCATTTTTGAAAAGATGGCATCCCCTATGGAATCGCAGATCCATGAATCATTCACATGAATGTTTCCATAGGTTGTTGAAAAAGCGCCTCCTTCGGCAGCGGAATTACTCATGAATCTGGATGAGAGAATGCTTAAAGTGGAATTCAAGCTGCAGGCAACTCCTCCAGAATCCACAGCCCTTGATGAAGCGAATGATGAGTTGGTGATTTTCAGATTTCCACCAACGCTGTAAAATGCGCCGCCGCTGAGGGTAGCCAGTGAGACATTGAAATCAGAAGAATTTATAGTGATGTTTGAATCCTGCACATAAGCCGCGCCGCCGTATTCGCCGACTGAATAGGTGAAATTGCAGTAATCAAGGCACAGATTTGAATTTAGAGCATAAAGAGCGCCTCCGAGGCTTGCAATATTGTAATAAAAATAAGATGAGTCAAATTTTGCATCATTTACTGACTCCAGATGGAAAACCCCTCCTTTGGAAGTGATTCCATCATCGATTAATGTATTGTTTGTGAAATTAGAGGAGCTGACTATTAGGGAATCGACATCCTTTAAATTTATGACTCCTCCCTGAAGAGCCCTGTTTTGATTGAAAGTGCATGAATTGAAAATTACCTGGCGGGCTCTGCACAATGAAACAGCACTTCCAATAGTGCCGTTGTTGTTTGAAAAAACGCAGTCTGAAAATTCCAGATAATCAACATCAAGTGAGCTGAAAGCTCCTTCCGCATCTGAATATCCATTTATGAAGGATAAATTGTTGAAGACCAGCCTTATAGGGCCGGATGCCTGGAATGTGTTTGAGATGTTTCGCCCGTCTATGGCATGTCCGTTTCCATTAACTGTTAGGGACTTGTTGAAGTTGACGCCTTTGCCGCTTCTGAAATTGTCATCATATGCGTAATCGTTTTCAAGTGTAATTTCTGAGTTCTCGAGAGCACTGTCAATTTTGTTTTGAAGTGCTGTGAATGTTCCATCATCTGTTTCCTTTAAATCATATTCTGATTCCCCGTTAATTGCATATGTGTCATCTTCACCGATTGTTTCCAATAGACCATTGCCTGTACTGTCGTCCAGATTGCTTGCACTTGCTGCAGACAGTGCAAATGCCATTATAAAAACCAGTAAGAGAACAAATGCGCTCCTTTTGCAATACATGTGATATAATTTGTTTTTGTATTTATATAAGTTGATTAAAGTAATATATTTATTCAAGAATATTATTATAATAAAATGAATTATATAGCATTTAATAAAATAAGGAAGCCTTTTTAAATTGATAAAAAACTTCAAACACCAAGAAAAATCAAATCATTAAAATTAAAAAAAGTTATTAAATAATTAAAAAAAAATCAAACGCCATGAATCACCATCATTAAAATTAAAAAAAATCAAACGCCATGAATCACCATCATTAAAATTAAAAAAAATCAAACGCCATGAATCACCATCATTAAAATTAAAAAAAAAGAAACAAGTTATTAAATG
>CAJOMK010000018.1 GCA_905235495.1 uncultured Methanobrevibacter sp. | reverse complement strand
ACATCAACTCCAAGAACCTCACATCCATTCTTAGCAAATAATGCTGCAGTTGGTAAACCAATGTATCCTTGTCCTACAATACAAATTTTCATAATTATCACCTATATTCAATTCTATATTCAATTTTAGATAAGTTTAGTTAATTTAAATCGTTTTTTTGATTTTTAGAAATAAATTTTCTGATTTTAAAAACCAATTTTTAAATTTTAGATTTTTAGTTAATATCGCATTTTATATTAAGTCAGTATATGTATTGTTTTAATATTTCTATATTATAAATATATTTAACAAATGTATTTATCAAATATATTTAACTGCTATATATGGTATATTTATATTTTATGAAAATAAAACTTATATTATAAATAAAACTTATATTATAATAAAAGTTTATATTAAATTCTTATATAATTGATTTGATATTATTGAGTTCATTTGAGGAGCATATTATTTATGAAAATATTAATAACTGGTGCTTATGGAATGTTAGGGGCTGATTTGAGAGAAGTTCTTAAAAATCATGAATTGATAGTGACCGGATCTAAGGACTTGGATATCACTGATGAAGAGAAGGTCATTGAGTTTGTTTGTGAAAATTCTCCAGAATTGGTTATCAATGCTGCAGCATATACAGCAGTTGATGATTGTGAAACTCACTATGACGATGCATATGCAGTAAATGCATTAGGCCCTAAGAATTTAGCTATTGCATGCAATAAGTTAAATATTCCTTTAGTTCATATCAGCACAGATTATGTTTTTGATGGAACTAAAAGGACTCCTCTTATAGAGGCTGATAAGTTAGGTCCTCAAAGTGCCTATGGAAAAACCAAATTGGCAGGAGAAGAATTTATCCAAGAGAATACTGACAAGTATTTCATTCTTCGTACAGCATGGCTATATGGCCTTCATGGAAATAATTTTGTTAAGACAATGTTGGGATTGGCGGAAAACCATGATGAAATAACCGTTGTTGATGATCAGGTTGGATCTCCTACATATTCATTTGATTTGGCTGTTGCAATAACAAACCTTTTATTCAGTGATAAGTATGGAATTTATCATGTAACTAATGAGGGTGAATGTTCATGGTATGAGTTTGCAAAATTAATATTCGGATTGTCAAACATTGATGTCAATGTTGTTCCAGTCACTACCGAAGAGTTCCCAAGACCTGCTCCAAGACCTCATTATTCAGTTTTAAATAATAAGAAATGGAACTCCTCTGGGTTTGTTCCAATGAGAACTTATCAGGAAGCATTAAGTGAATATTTATCATTATATAATTTTTTTAAGAAGACCAACAGAATCTGATGGGTTTCGAATCTTAAAATCAGTTTTATAAAAAATTTAGTTTTAAAAAATTTGTTTAATATAAAATCAAATAAAAATTAGTTTTACATTATAATTTTTAGAAAGAAGTGATTATATGAAAGGAATCGTATTAGCAGGAGGTTCTGGAACAAGATTGTATCCAATTACCAAAGCTGTTTCAAAGCAGTTGTTGCCTTTATATGATAAGCCAATGATCTATTACCCAATTTCTGTTTTAATGTTGGCAAACATTAAGGAAATTCTCATCATTTCCACTCCTCGTGATTTGCCTATGTATCAGGAGTTACTTGGAGACGGTTCTGATTTAGGAATTTCTTTTACCTATGCTGAACAGACCAATCCAAATGGTTTGGCTGAAGCATTTATCATAGGTGAAGAGTTTATCGGTGATGATAGCGTAGCTCTTATTTTAGGGGATAATGTTTTCCACGGACATAGATTTACTGAGATATTGGAAAGGGCATGCAGTCTTGAAGAAGGTGCAATTATTTTCGGTTACTACACAAACAATCCAGAAGCTTTTGGTGTAGTTGAATTTGATGATGACTGGAATGTTTTATCAATTGAGGAAAAGCCAAAGAATCCTAAATCAAACTATATCGTTCCTGGACTTTATTTCTATGATAATGATGTAATTGAAATAGCGAAAAATGTCAAGCCATCAGACAGAGGGGAATTGGAAATCACCTCAATTAATGAAGAGTATCTTAACAGATCCAAGCTTAAAGTCGAATTGCTTGGTAGGGGAATGGCTTGGTTAGATACAGGAACTCATGACGGTTTGCTTGAAGCAAGTAACTTTATTGAGACTGTTCAAAAGAGACAAAGTCTATACATTGCTTGTTTGGAAGAGATAGCATACTTAAAAAAATACATTTCAAAAGAAGACTTGTTAAGATTGGCTGAATCACTTAAAAAGACTGATTATGGTCAATATTTAATTAAATTAGCTAATAGAAATCTTTAATCTCTGATTTAAGTTTTAATTTAAAATAAATTTATTTATTTATGAAATTAATTTAATCTTATCTGGATAAATTATTATTTAGGGTGTCAAAATGGGTAAATTCAAAATTGTTAAAAGTGAAATAGAAGGTGTATTCACTGTTGAACCAACTGTCTTTGGGGATGAAAGAGGATATTTCATGGAAACCTATAATGAAAATGATTTCAAGGAAGAAGGTATTGATTTGACATTTGTTCAAGACAATCAATCAAAATCATCTAAAGGAGTTCTTAGAGGACTTCATTTCCAATATACTCAACCTCAAGGTAAATTAGTCCGTGTCATTAAAGGGGAAGTCTTTGATGTTGGTGTTGATTTGAGAAAAAAATCAAAGACATATGGTAAATGGATTGGTGAAATCTTATCTGAAGAGAACAAAAAACAGCTTTTCATACCTAAAGGTTTCGCTCACGGATTTTTGGTTTTATCTGATGAGGCCGAATTAGTTTACAAATGCACTGATTTCTATAATGGTGAAGATGAAGGTGGAATTCAATGGAATGATCCTAACATCGGTATCGAATGGCCTTTAGGAGATTTAACTGGAGATGATATACTTTTATCTGAAAAGGACCAACAATGGAAACCAATGAAGGAAACCCCTACAGATTTTTAAGAGATTTTTAAATTTCATTGGATTTTAAATTATTGCTTTTAATTTCTTATCAATTTAAATTTTTATATTTTTAATATTATTCAAAGAAGGTGTTTTATGACAAAAATTTTAGTTACAGGAGGAGCAGGATTTATAGGAAGCAATTTCGTAAAGTATATGCTTGAAAAGTATCCAGATTATGAAATTATCAATTTAGATGCTCTTACATATTGTGGAAATCTTGAAAATCTGGAAGATATTGAAGATAATCCTAATTATAGTTTTGTGAAGGGATATATTCAAGATGAGGAATTAGTTGACTCCCTTGTTAGCGATGTAGATTATATAGTTCATTTTGCTGCTGAAAGCCATGTGGACCGCAGTATCGAAGATCCTCAAATATTCATTAAAACCAATATTATAGGAACTCAAGTCCTATTGGATGCTGCAAAGAAGCACAACATCAAAAAATACTTGCAGGTGTCTACTGATGAGGTTTACGGAAGCCTTGGCCCTGAAGGATATTTCACAGAAGAAACTCCACTTCAGGCAAACAGCCCATACTCCGCTTCAAAAGCAGGTGCGGACTTAATGGTTAGAGCTTATGGTGAAACATTCGGACTTCCAATAAACATCACTCGCTGCTCCAATAATTATGGACCTTACCAATTCCCTGAAAAATTGATTCCATTGATGATTTCAAATGCTTTGGAAGATAAGGAATTGCCTATTTACGGGGATGGAAAGAACATCAGAGACTGGTTGCATGTTTATGACCACTGCAGTGCAATTGACCTTGTTCTTCATAAGGGTAAGCTTGGGGAAGTCTACAATATTGGAGGTCACAACGAAAAGAGAAACATTGAAATCGTCAAGCTCATATTGAAGGAACTTGACAAGCCAGAATCCTTAATTAAATTTGTCAAAGACAGATTAGGTCATGACAGACGCTATGCAATAGATTCCACTAAAATAACTGAAGAATTAGGTTGGAAACCTAAATATACCTTTGAAACAGGAATTATAGAAACAATTAATTGGTATTTGGACAATCAGGATTGGATGGAAAAGGTAAAATCCGGTGAATACCAAGAGTATTATGAAAAAATGTATTCTAAAAAATAAAAGACAAATAAGGATTAAGGGATCTTATGAAAGTCTCAGTAGTAACTCCAAATTATAACGGTTTAAAATTCTTAAACAGCTATTTTGAAACCTTATTGATTCAAAGTAGGTTTATAGAAGAGATTATTATAATCGATAATGCATCTACTGACGGCAGTGTTGAATTTATCGAGGAATTCATCAGAAGCCCTAATTATCCAATCGAGATAAAACTCATCAAGAATGATGAAAATTTAGGCTTTGCTCCTGCAGTAAATCAGGGGATAGATTTTGCCAAATCTGAGTATATCTATTCAGTCAACAATGATGTTGAAATGGAGTGGAATGCTTTGGAAGAAATCATCAAGGCTATGGATGAGTCAATCGGCCTTGGGGAAAATCCATTTTCATTCCAATCAAAGATGATTCAGCATCATAATAGAAAACTGATTGATGATGTAGGAGATGAGTATACCATACTTGCCTGGACAAAAAAGATTGGGGATGGCAAACCTGTAGAAAAATATGATGAGAAAAGGGAGATATTTTCATCCTGTGCAGGTGCAGCATTGTATAGAAAATCAGTCTTAGAGGAAATAGGCCTTTTTGATGAAAATTTCTTTGCATATGTTGAGGATATAGACCTTTCATATAGGGCTCAGATTTATGGATATGGGAATTATTTCTGTTCTGATTCAATTGTCTATCATTATGGAAGTGCAACAAGCGGAAGCAGATATAATGAATTTAAAATCAAATTGGCTGCACGAAATAATGTATTTTTAATCTATAAGAACTTCCCAGTCATTCAAAAAATAGTCAATTTTATTTTCTTATTCATTGGATTTGCAATAAAGTATATTTTCTTTGTAAGGAAAGGATACGGGTCCTTGTATTTGGAAGGAATCAAAGAAGGTTTAAGAGAAAGAAAAAAATTAAATAAAACACCCTTTTTGAGTAAAAATTGGAAAAATTACTTTAAAATAGAATGGAAGCTGATAAAAAATATTTTTGCTTATCTTAAATAATCTGTACTAAAATAATTAATTAAATAGCTGATACTAAATTTAGGTGTAAAAATGAGAAATGTGGATTTATCAATTATCGTTGTTAATTACAATACATTTAAATTAACAAAGGAAACAATTGATTCCTGTTTGGCTGAACCTACTCATTATACTTATGAAATCTTTCTTGTAGATAACAAGTCAACTGATGACAGTTTGGAAAAGCTTGAGGAGTACTTCAAGGATGAGATTTCAAGAGGAACTATAAGGGTCATAGCAAACAGCCATAATGATGGTTTTGCAAAGGCCAATAATTTAGCTATTGAACAGGCAGAAGGGGAGCATATTCTTCTTTTAAATTCAGATACACTCATTAAAGAAGCTACAATTGACAAATGCATGGACTATATCACAGAAGGAATACATGCTGACGTTGGAGCATTAGGATGTAAAGTATCCCTTGCTGACGGATCTCTTGATAAGGCATGCAAACGCAGTTTTCCAAATCCTGTAAACTCATTTTATAGGTTGTTCCACATTAAAACAGGCAGTGAAAATGACAATTATAATTTGGATAATTTTGATGATGATGGAGTTTATGAAATCGACTGTTTGGTTGGAGCATTTATGCTTGTTAGAAAAACTACAATCGATGATATCGGCCTTTTGGATGACATTTTCTTTATGTATGGTGAAGACATCGATTGGTGCTATAGGATAAAGCAGGCAGGATGGAAAGTAGTTTATTTCGGTGAATCGGAAATAATCCATTATAAAGGTGCAAGCAGTGAGGATGAAGAGTCTAAAAAAAGAAATCCAAAGCTTATCTATGAATTTTATAGAGCAATGTATATTTTCTATAGGAAGCATTATACCAAAAAATACAACATTTTTCTAAACATTGCAGTTTATATTGGAATAGGTCTATTGTTGGTTGTCAATTTAGTTAAAAATCTTTTCAGATCGTAATTATTAATTCTTATTAATCTTGATTTTAATTAATTTTTTTTAATTAAATTTATTAATTTTATTATCTTATTTTATTATTTTCATCATTCTTAACATCACTTTTTTAATTTTGATATAAATAATAGGTAATTTTATAAATAATAGTTTTTAAATTTATTATTGATAATTAATACTTATAGATATTGTATTATTGTTATCTATGCTTTAAATTTGGATTTATTGAAAACTATAAAATAATTTTGAGTGGTTAAATGATAAGAGAAAATCAAAGAATCTTAAATGTGATATTGATTATATTAGATATTTTTGTAATTCTATTGTCACTGCTTTTAGCTTATTATGTTAGATTCAAAACCACCATATTCGGTCCTTTAGGTGGATCATTGCCGTTTTTCGATTATTTCATATTTACAATTTTCGCTATCATTCCTACATATCTTCTTTTATACTACTTTTTCGGCTTATATAATCCATTTAGGAATAAATCTTCAGTATTGTCTGGTTCAGAGGACATAATCAAATCGGCTATTATGGCCTTTATTATATTGGTAGCTATTCTCTTCGTTATCAATCAGCCAAACTTCTCAAGAATTATGCTATTCCTTTTAAGCCTATTTGGAATGATTTTTGCAATCATTGAAAGGTCTCTTGTAGTTTTGGTCTTAAGATTCATGAGAGTCAACAATCGTAATCTAAAGCATATGCTTATTATTGGAGATAATGAGTTGGCATTCACCTTTGCTAAAAAAATTAAGTCCAGAACCTATTTAGGATATAATACAGCAGGATTTTTAGGAAGAAAGGAGCATTTAGGAAAGACATTTGAAGGAATCAGGTTCATCGGCACCTTCAAGGATTTGCCTGATGTATTGAAAACCCATAAGTTTGATAGGGTTGTCATAGCTATTCCATTAAAGTATTATTATCATTTGAATGAAATCGTGGATGCTTGTGAAGAAGAGGGAATCAAGGCGGAAATCATTCCTGATTATTATAAGTATCTTCCTGCAAAACCTTCCGTTGACATGCTGGATGATCTTCCAATCATCAATATACGTTATGTTCCTTTGGATGATGCATTCAATAAGTTCAAAAAGATCATTGAAGACTATTTTGTAGCTATTGTTGCAATAATAATAACTTCTCCAATCATGCTCATAACAGCTATTGCAATTAAAATCGAGTCTCCAGGTCCAATTATCTTCAAGCAGGAAAGAATTGGGTATAATGGAAAGCCATTCATGATGTATAAGTTCAGAAGCATGAAGGTTCAGGAGGAGAATGAAGAGAAATCCCAATGGACAACTGAAGATGATCCAAGAAAGACAAGGGTAGGATCATTCATCAGAAGGATGAGCATAGACGAGTTGCCTCAATTCTTCAATGTTTTGAGAAGGGAGATGAGTGTAGTCGGGCCTCGTCCTGAAAGACCATATTTTGTTGAAAAATTCAAAAAGGAAATTCCAAAATATATGGTTAAGCACCAAGTAAGGCCAGGACTTACCGGGCTTGCTCAAGTCAATGGTTATAGAGGAAACACTTCAATTAAGAAACGTATTGAATATGATATTCGTTATGTAGAAAACTGGAGTCTTGCTTTAGATATACAAATCATGTTTAGGACAGTTTTCAGAAGAGGCAAGAATGCATACTAGCCCCAGCTTTTCACCCAAGCTTTTTCAGCCCTTTGGGCTGCAAAACCTTGACCAAAACTTTTTTTACTATTTTAGAGTGGTTAGCTTTTTGCACTGATTTTTCATATTATCTTTTCATATTAATTTTTTAAAACAATTATAGTTAACTTATTTTACATTTATTATATTTGCTTAAAATTGATAAATTAAGATTATTATCAATTATTATAATTAAAAAAAGCATATATTTATATATTTTATCAAATAATTGATTATTACAGACTTAATTTTTAAAATCAACCTATGATATTTAAGTTTTGAAATAGGGATGAATATTAAAAAATATTAAAAAATATTATAAAGACATTATAAAAATATTATAAAAAAATAACTTTTATAGACTACAAAGTTTTAATATTTGTACTGAAATCCTTAAGATTTTAAAATAGAAATTCAACATGATTTGATAAGATTTTGATATGATTTTTTTGTGAAATTGGGATATCAAAAATGATATTAATAAATATTAAAATATTATAGATTATAAAATATAATTTGAAATAATGAATTCAATGGTTTAAAAATTAAATTCGATGATAAAAAATAAAGTTTTTGTAAACTATTTAAATAATCAATAAATAATCTATTTAAATAATCTATTTGCATTAAAAATCTTTATTTTTATTTCTTCATTGTTTTTATTTAATATTTTATTCTTATTTCATTATTTAAATATCTTATATGGTTACATTTTTAAAAAGGCAGTTGAAACTGATATATTTTTTCACTTGAAATGGCACTATTAGTTTTCAAATGCTCTGTCTTAAGTATTATATATAGCAAAAATTAAATTATAATTTAACTTGAAAAAATTGTAATAAAATCAATGATCAAACTTAATTTCAAATTAGTCCATTAATGAAATTGTCCAAATTAAGAAGATTATTATATTTTATTAGATTATTTTCACTGACTTTATAATTTAAAAAAATACGAGGGTTTGATATGGATAAAGAATTTTTCAATGGAATGAATTTGGCTGAAGATATAAGTGAAGAAGATTTCCAATACGTTAAAGAATGTTGGGAAAAAGTTCAAGACGAGATATCTAAAGAAGAATTCATAGATAAATTTAATAAAGTTAAAGATGAGTACAAAGATGCTTCTTTTTTCAGTGATAAAGATTTCATAGATATGGTAGTTAATCCATTTACTGGAGAAAAAACAGAACCTGTCACTGGTTTTGATGTAGAAACTCCAAAAACTATTGCTGAAGTTGAACCTGGAAATCAAGGTTTCAGCGTTATTGCAAGGGTTATGGCCATTTCCAATCCAAAAATTTTCACTACAAGAAAAGGGGATGCTGGAAAGCTTGCAAACATGCAAATTGCTGACAATACGGGTGAAGTAAGACTTGTCCTTTGGACTGAAAACATCAAACATCTTAAGCATATCTCTGAAGGGGATATTGTAGAGATTTCAGAAATAGATTGTAAGGATGGATTCAGAGGCGGCAAAGAATTCCAATTACGTCCTAGATCTTTGCTTAGAACAATTGATGAGTCAAGTGAAAACTGGCCTGATAACATTGCTGACTTCCCAGTTTACGAGGAAAACATCATCCCAATTTCTGATATTGTTCCTGATGAGAAAGTAAGCATTATCGGAAGATTGGTCAGGGCGCCTGCTCCTCACACTTATGAAAGCAATGGTAAGAAAGGAAAAGTTACCTCTCTTGAAATACAAGACCGCACTGGTAAAATCTCCTATACCTTATGGAACAATGATGTGAAATTAGTAAGCAGCCTTGATTTGAAAGAAGGAGATATTGTCAAGATTCTCAATGAACAATCTAGAGAAAGAAATGGTGAGATTTCATTATCCCACTGGGATGGTAGAATCCTTAAAGTTGAAGGGGATTTCGATATTCCCGAATATGAAGAGAACATTATAAAAATTGGCAATGCTCAAGAAATCAAGGATGTTAACTTAATAGGTATTGTAACTAAAATACAAGACACTATCACATTCGATAGGCAGGATGGAACCAAAGGTTATGTGAAATCAATCGAAATTACAGATGATACAGGTTCCATAAGAGTTACTCTCTGGGGGGACGACACTAAACTTAAAGTCTCTAAAGGTGATGTTCTTAAGGTCATCGGCGGAAATATTGAGTATGACGATTATGCAACCAGCGGTTATAGGGTAAATACAAACTGGAATACTGAATTAAGAGTAAATCCAGATGAAAATCAAGATTTAATTGAAGAATTGAATGAAATTTCAAGCAAATTAGGTCCAATAACCATTAGTGAAGTTCAAGATCATGAAGATGATGGAGAAGAAGTAGACATCATCGGTAGATTAATAACAATCAACGATTCTCATTCCTTCCAAAGAGATGATGGCTCAACTGGTTTAGTTCGTTCTGGTGATATAGCAGATTCCACTGGAAAGGTCAGAATTTCATTTTGGGATGACAAGGCAGAAGTGGATTATGGCATAGGCAAAGCATATCAAGTTGAAAACGCAAGAACCAGACTTGGAATGTATGAAGTTGAGCTCAATGTTGGTAAAACAACCAGAGTGATTGAACTTACCGATGCTGAATCATCTGATTTGCCTTCCTTCGAAGAATTGGAAGAACAAATTTATGTAACCAAGAAAATCGATGATTTAGATGAAGATGACATGAATATCAAGGTTGTAGCAAGAATCTTGGAACTTGAGGATATTCGTGAATTTGAAAGACAGGACGGTACAAAAGGTCGTGTCAGAAACATGACTGTTGGGGACGTTTCTGGATTTATAGCTGTTACATTATGGGATGACAAGACTGATATTCCTTATGACATCAATGAGGCAATCAAAATCCAAAATCCACGTATAAACTATAATGACAGATCTAACCGTTTAGAATTATCCATCGGTAATGCTACAAACATTTTGCAACCTTCCTACAAGGAATTGGAAAACCTTCCAGACATTGAAGAATTGCAAGAAACCTTATACACTTTTAAGGACATTGCAAGTCTTGAATTGGAAGACAGAAATGTGAGAGTAAAAGGTATTTTCTCAGAACCTTATATCCAAAGGATGCTAATTCAAAAATGTCCTATCTGTAACCACAATATTGAAGATGAGGAAGAGGAAGAATGTCCAAATTGTGGAAACTACATAGATAAACCAAAATATCTATTAATGCTTCCTGGTAAAATAACTGACGATACCGGTGAGATTCAAGTTACTTTCTACAATGAATTGGTAGAGGAATTGCTTGACATGAAACATGATGATATCGTTGCCTTATATGAGGAAGGAGACGGAGACTTTGGATTCATGGAAACTAAAGTTATGGATATTGATGGCAATACCTTAGAATTGCTTGCAGATATTACTTACAACAATTATGATGAAGAGATAAAACTTAGACCAAAAAGAATTTTCAAAAATGAATACTAAGTTTTTCTATTAATTTTAATTTTTTTTCTTATAAAATTCAAAAATATTATTTAAAAATTTAGAAGTATTTGAAATTGATGAACTTTAATAAAATTTATTTAATGGGTTGATAATTATGGTAGAACTTGAAGACTTACCTAACGTTGGAGAAAAAACAGCTGAAAAATTAAGAGAAGCTGGTTTTGCTGATATGATGAGATTGGCTACTGCTACTGCTAAGGAATTATCTGTGAAAGCAGAGATTGGTGAAGGTGTAGCTGAAAAAGTTATTGAAGCTGCACGTAAAGCGGAAAAAATTGATTTTGAAACTGCATTCGATGTAATGGAAAGAAGACGTGATGTTGGCCGTATTACTACTGGTAGTAAAGGTGTTGACGAATTAATCGGCGGAGGAATCGAAACTCAAGCTATCACTGAAGTATTCGGTGAATTCGGATCAGGTAAAAGTCAAATTTCTCATGAATTGGCTGTAAATGTTCAATTACCTAAGGAAAAAGGTGGTTTAGATGGTGAATGTGTATTCATTGATACTGAAAACACTTTCAGACCTGAAAGGGTAGAACAAATCTCAGACGCATTTGGTCTTGATAATGAGGAAACATTAAGAAAAATCCACATCGCAAGAGCATTCAACTCTTCTCACCAAATTTTAATGGCTGAAAAGATCAATGAATTAATCCAAAGTGGTGTAAATGTAAGATTGGTTATTGTAGACTCTCTTATGGCACATTTCAGAGCAGAATATGTAGGAAGGGAATCCTTAGCTGTAAGACAGCAAAAATTAAACCAACACTTGCATGCATTGCAACAAGTGGCTAACACTTATAATGTAGCTGTTTTCTTAACTAACCAAGTTCAAGCAAGACCTGACGCTTTCTTCGGAAGTCCAACAAAAGCTATTGGTGGACACGTTTTAGGTCACGCTTCCACATACAGAATTTGGCTTAAAAAAGGTTTAGCAGGAAAAAGAATTGCTAGATTAGTTGACAGCCCACACTTACCAGAAGGAGAAGCTGTATTTAAAGTTACCACTGATGGTATTGTCGACTAATTCAAGCTTTCTCACAAGCTTCACGGACTTCAGTCCGTAGAACCTTGACCAAAACTCTTCCAAACTTTT
>CAJOMK010000017.1 GCA_905235495.1 uncultured Methanobrevibacter sp. | reverse complement strand
ATAGCAGTCCAGATTAAACTGAGTATCCAGTGAGTGATAATCATTATTAAGATATCCACAACTGAGTAAACACCAACAAATGCTAATCCAATGAAAACGAAGTTGTCAATAAATTCACTGAAAGCAAGAACCAATAAGTTTATACCGGATGCGTAAGATTTACCTTCGTTAACAATTGTGGTTAATCTTGCATTTACCAAGTTACCGATCAAGTAACTAATGTATGAAGCTACAAGAATTCTTGGGGTTTGGGTAAATACAAAGGATAATGCTGCATCACCAGTAAAGAAATCTGGGGATGGCAAGAATAATATTAAAGTAGTCATAAATACGAATAATACGTCAGCAGCAATACCTAATATAAGGGTTCTTTGTGCAACCTTTTCACCATATACATCAGCAATTACATTGGTTAAGATATATACTAAAGGATAAATTAAAACTCCTGCAGGAGTTTCCATACCGAAAAAGTTAATATTAATAATCTTAACGGTAATTAAGTTTGCAATGGTAAAAGCCATACAGAAGAATACTGTGAGTATTACTCTTTTTTCTGTAAAATCAAAGTTTAAATCCATTAAATCAATCCTTAATCAATATAATTATAAAATTAATTATAACCGATTAAAAATCATAAGTTTATGAAATATTAAATTTAAAAGAAGATTTTTAAAAAATATGATATTTCATAGAACATATTAATATTTAATTTAATCTAATATAAATATGTGGTATTAATTATACAAATATCGATTTAACCCTCACATTACTATGAATCTAAGAAAATTTTATATAATCAATAAACATATTAAATAATAGAAATTATTTAAATCAATTCAATTAATCAATAAATCAATCATTAAATTAATCAATTTAATGAAATTTATTTAAATATCTGATTTTAAAAAAGAAGGAATCAAATCATGAGCTCTAAAAACAATCCAGAAAATCTAAGTCCAATTGAAGAAATCAAAAAGGAATACTTGGAAAAGATAGACTATTATGGAAACAGAAGAAGCAAATATTATCTTTATAAGAAATTTTCCAAAAAATACAACCTTAATAAGAGAGTTTTCCTTTATATTATTAATCAAGCTCATGAAGATGTAGGAAGTCCGAAAAGATATGAATTAAGGTCTAATAGAAATAAAAAATAATATTTTTTATTTCCTCTTTTTGAAATAAATATAAATTCATATCCTAAAAAATAAACATCTAGAAACAAAGCGAAAATTTTATATACCCACAAAACATAATATTATACGATATGTATATATTTACATATCAGTATTTAATAAATTTATAATCTCCAATAAATAATTTATTAAACAATAATATTAATCTAAGAGGGTATTAATCAATTATCTTTCTAAAAGTCCTATATAAATTACCTTAAAACTTTTATTTATACAAGGTATAAATTCTTTATACAAATTACCTAAATACTAAAATAAATACTTTATTAATTTATTAAAAAAGATAATAATTAATACTCTCTTATATTATGACTATTTTTAATTTTTTATGAATATTTTAGTTTTTTAACTTATTTTTAAAAATTTTCTAATGAAAAATAGTGAAAAATATGAAAATATTTATTAATTAAAAGAATAAAAATAAGTATAGGATTAACATCCATTGGGTAATGAAAAATATTATAAATTTTTTATAATAATTTTCATAAAGAACATAGTGAACGGAATTTTTATGATTTATATTTTAAAAATAAATTTTAAAAATTTTTTAAAAGATTAGAAGCTAACAAACTAACTACTATGTTCTTTCCAATTTTTTTCTATTTTTTTCTATTTTAACAATTTTTAAAAGTACTATAATCTAAAAATACTGCATTTTACTATTTTTAAAATCATTACAATCCAAAATAAGTACAGTTTACTATTTTTAAAATAAAAAAATAAAATTTAAAAAATTAGATATCATCTAAGATCTCTTTAGGAGCTCCAGCCACTTCAACCAAATATTCAGCTTCTACAATATGCAATTTAGAAGGAATGACAATACAATGTAGAGGACCACCAAAATCAAAATCAATCAAATCCTTAATGTATCCTGCTTTTACAAGATTGTCCTTTGATCCAACTCTTGCTATACCAATAGCTAAAGTGTCCTCATTAATCATACCCTCATAGTCAAGATTGTCCTTAATTGTCATTAAGTTTTCCAATCCTTTGTTGACTGTCATATACTTGTCTTTATGAGCTTGAATGTCCAAAAGAACCAATGTATGCATATCCATTTTCAAATTTTCTTCAATAGTCATATAAGGGGATTTAGGGAAATAATTATACTCCAAATCCGGAAATGGAATAGTGGTTACTTTACCAAACTTATAAGCCTGAAGACCTGAAATTGCAGGTGCTGAAGACAAGATTGAAGAACCATGGATGACTTCAAATTCTGTTCCATCCCTTGCACATTCCACTAAAAAGTCTGAATGAGTTGTTGCAATCAAAGGATCTCCACCAGTAATCAATGCAACATCCATCTCCTTTGCTTCCTTTAAAAAAATGGATTCCTCTTCCACTTGAGTCCTGTCAAGAACAATGATTTCCTTAGCTATTATTGACTCAATAGCTTCAAAATTGGAACCGAATAAACGTGAAGTGAAAAACTCAGCATATACCTTATCCACTTTCTGCAATGCTTCCACTCCTTTTAATGATATGTCCTTTTCATCAAATAATCCTAAACCAACTAAATAAAACATAATCCCATCTCTTGAAAATATAATCTGAATTATAAATAATAAATTATAAACTTTTGAATTTTAAATTAACCTAAGATAAAATAAGATAAATTAATATAAATTAATTAGAATAAGTAAAAATAGATTAATAAAAAAAGGGCGCTTTAAAACACAGGCCCACCATAAACCTGCTCTAAATTGTTAAAAAGCAACCCTTTTTACACCATACATCACCACTTTATTTTAAAAAAAAAGCGTAGCTGTTTTAATAACAGCTAATAATATTTTAGATATACTTATATTTAAAGTTAATCAATAATAATACTATTTTCAAATAAAGTAATACTCAATATAAGTAGCCATTTAGCGTTGATTTCCAAGTGAAGAACTTTCCCCTACAGCCCTATATTCCATCCATTTGCCACTGAAATATCTGTAGATATAGAACCCTGCTCTCACATACCAATCTATAAACATTGCAATCCATGTTCCGAATACACCTAATCCCATGAAGTCTGCAATCACATAGGCCGATCCGATCTGCAAATGAACATCACGGATAAGCTAACTACCATAGGCCATCTTGCATCACCGGCACTTCTGAACAGGGTAGGTAAAGTAAATGCAATCGGCCAAATCAATATTGCAAAAATGCCATGCCAAATAACCATTTCAGATGTCATGGCAGCAGTTGCTGGAGAGAGATCATATATCCGCAAAATATATGGTAACAAGGCAAATATGATTAAGTTAACAATCAGATGAGCAAGGAAAACATTTAGCAATATCTTTTTATTATAGAATTTAGCCTGCTCATAATCATTGTTTCCAACACAATGTGAAATAACCGCAGTGAAACCAAGATTTATTGCAAAACCAGGTAAGACTGAAAATATTCCAATTGCATAACCTACCGAATTTGCAGCAATAGCCATTGTACCGAATGTGGAAACCAAACTTAAAATCAAAACCCTACCTAATTGGAAAAGGCCATTTTCAATACCATATGGAATAACTACATCCAATACTTTCTTAAGCAAGGATTTATCAAAGCTATGTTTTAAGGTCCTTTTAATAGGTATTTTATATCTTTTCTTGAAGCATATAATATAATATTATAAATGCTGCGAGAGCCCTTGCCAATACTGTTGGAATTACTACACCTTCCACTCCAAATCCAAATCAGAAAAAGCAAAACGATTTCCAATAATATTCAGAATATCACAAACGAACATTATCTACATAGGCAAAATGGATTTCCCCAA
Organism: uncultured Methanobrevibacter sp.; assembly: GCA_905235495.1. Lineage (GTDB taxonomy): Archaea > Methanobacteriota > Methanobacteria > Methanobacteriales > Methanobacteriaceae > Methanobrevibacter. The sequence continues at coordinate 32,106 of CAJOMK010000017.1, read as the reverse complement.
TGTTCTAAAAATTGCTGCACCACAGTTAAAAATAGCTATAAATAGAATAGAAATAGCCATATAACTTAAATAGATATTTGCAGTGTCAAAGACATCCTGATCTATTTGGCCAAATAGGGTATTGATTAAAAAAGATTTTGCAAATAAGACAAGCACAGTCATTATGATTGCCAATATGGTTGTAAACCACACCAATTGATTAGAGGCATCACAAGCCTTATCAGGTTCTCCATTTCCCAAGTATTATCCTGCAATTACAGCACCTCCAGTGGCCTTTTCACCAACACGAATGTCATTGACACTAATACATTATCCTGCAATTACAGCACCTCCAGTGGCAAGTGCAGAAAAGCTGAAGATAAGTAGCTGAACTAAAAAAATCAACTAATGAAACACCTGAAATTGCAACTTCCCCAAGAGATGCAACCATCGTTGAGTCAGCAAGACCTACAAAAAATTCCAATGCCTGTTCAATTAAAAGTGGAATGAATAATGCCCATAAAAGTTTATTTGTAAAGAAATAACCTTTTTCATGAACTACACTATCACTTAAAATATATGCAAAACTTCTAAAAACATTCATAAAAACTCCGATTCATAAAAAATATTTTAAAATAAAAAGAAATTAGAAAATAAAAATTAAAATAAAATTTTAAACTAAATAATTAAATCTGAAGAATTAAATTAAAGAATTAAATTAAAACTAAAGAATAAATTTAATAAAAAAATGAATTAACTAATTAATCTTTAGTAAATCCATATACTTCTGTTTCAAAGGTTTTAGCAACTTCCGGCATCAAGTTTGCAATGTCAAGCTGTTGAGGACAATCCTTCATGCATGATTCACAGCCAGTACAGTCAGAAGCGATTCCCACACCATCTAAACAGGAATAATTTCTATATGCATTTCCAACTGCAGTGAATTCACCAACCTTCAAACCTTGAATCTTCTCATTGTTATACAAGTCAAACAATTTAGGAATCCTGATGTTTGATGGACAGGAACTAATGCAGTAATTACATTTAGTGCAAGGAATTGCAATATTGATGTTGATGATTTCAGTTACATCTTCAATGATCTTATGCTCTTCATCATTAAGTGGCTTATAATCATCCATGAAACCAATGTTCTCTTCCATTTGCTCAAGGCTGCTTGCACCAGACAACACCATGAACACTCCATCGATTCCTGCAACATAACGTAATGCCCATGAAACTGGAGATTCATCCGGATTATACTCTTTCAATTTTTTCTCTGCTTCTTCAGGAAGATCAGCTAAAAATCCTCCTTTCAATGGTTCCATAACACTGATTGGCAAATCATATTTGTGAGCAACTTCCACACATTTTCTTGATTCCACACCATCATTTTCCCAATCCAAATAGTTAATCTGCAATTGCACGAATTCCATTTCAGGATGTTCATTCAATATATTATCCAAGAATTCTGCATTTGCATGAGTGGAAAGACCTAACTTTTTGATTTTGCCTTCCTCTTTCATCTTTTTACAGAAGCCGAAGGTGTCTACATATTTCCATCCCGCTTGTGAGAAACTGCTTACATTATGTATCATATAATAATCAAAGTAATCTACACCACAACGTTCCAATTGTTAATATTGGTTCCACTTGTGATTCTTCAGTGATGATAAAAGTTGGCATTTTATCTGCAATTACAAATGATTCTCTTGGATAACGTTCTACAACAGCTTTCCTAAGTGCAACTTCACTAACTCCATCATGATATGGATAAGCTGTATCAAAGTAATTGAATCCATTTTCCATATAAACGTCAACCATCTTTTTTACCTGTTTAAAATCCACACTTGAATAATCGTTTTCATCAAGCTGCGGCAATCTCATCATTCCAAATCCCATATTTTTCATATTTAATCTCCTTAATACCTCAATAAATTTTTATAATTTATATTATCTCTTAATAATTCAAATAATCAATCAAAAATTCAAATAATCAATTAAAAATTCTTAGTCCTTATACAACATTTGCTTATTATATTCCTTTTCCAATTCCAACTGCCTAATTTTTCTATCGTATTGAGCAGCTTCTTCCTCTTTAAATTCAATCAAACCACTGATAAGAATATCAATCTTCTTCTGACAATCCTTCATTGCCTTTTCCTTTTGAATCTTCAATGATTCGATTTCATTATCTATTTCCATTAGTCGTAAATCACTCATAGGATAATAACTAAATCCCAAAGCCTCATCAAGGGCATGATCCAACAAATCCTGCAATTTCAATCCCTTTGATTTAGCCAGGTCCTTTTTCTCCTTATTTATCTTCACACTAGTTGTTTCATTAAAACAACCCATAATCATCACCTAATCAATAATGAAATCAAAAAAATATTTGTTAACAAAGTTAATATACTATATAATCTAAAATTTTATATATAAATTTAATGTTGAAGAATAATATATATGATTTTTAAAAAATGATTTTAAAGATAAGATAATATTAAAAGCAATAAAAATTAAATATTTATTCAAAAGATAAGACAATACAATATAACAAAAATCAGATAAGAAAAAACTATGGATTTAAATGAAATAACGATTGATAAAAACATAATCCTATAAAGTATATAGTAAAATTATCAATCACTAAATCAATTTAATTAAAGATACTATGTTAACCATAAAAATTCCAGTACAGAATATAGAGGCAACAAGACAAATTGTACTAAATCATAAGATTATTGACTTCGACTATAAGATAAAAGTCGAAAATGGTTTCGGACATATTCCAATTAAAGAAGGAACAGAAGATGAAACACTTTCAAAAGTAATTAAAGAGTGCAGAGAAGAAATCATTAAGATAAATGACGATTATACAATTGAAATAATCGATTTAAACCAAGATGAAGACCTTGAAACTGTAAAAAGATTTCCAAGAAGCATTACTGAACTTCTAAAAGACAAATTAACTGAAGAGGAAATTGAAGAATTGAAGAAATCCTTTGACATTATTGGTGATGTTGTCATTGTAGAGATTCCTGAAGATCTTGAAGCACATAAAAAGGAAATTGGTGAAGCAACCATCCAATTTACCAAACGAAAAACTGTTTATATGAAAAAAAGTGCAGTTAAGGGCGTTACAAGAGTCAGAGAACTTGAACTTATCGCTGGAGAAGACAATCCAATCACAATCCATAAGGAACATGGTACAAGATTAAAGTTAGATGTTAAAAAGGTTTATTTCTCACCAAGACTTGCAACTGAAAGGAAAAGGGTACAGGAAGCATGTGAAGATGGAGAAGAGATTCTTGACATGTTTGCAGGAATCGGCCCATTCCCAATTGTAATCTCTCATGAAAAGAATGTGAACATAACTGCTGTAGACATTAACGAATATGCGATTAAGTACTTAAATGAGAATATCAAGTTAAATAAGTTGGCTCCCGCTGCTCACATCACTGCAATTTGCGGGGATACAAATGAAGTTGCATTAAATGAATTGAAGAATAAAAAATTCGATAGGCTTATTATGAATCTTCCAGGATTAGCACCTGAATTCCTTGATTTAGCTGTTTCATTATGCAAAGATGGTGGAGTTATTCATTACTACGAATTTTCAGATGGATTTTCACAAGGAATAGAAATAGCACAAATAGCTTGTGAAAAGCAAAATAAGGATGTTGAGATACTTAATACACGTAAAGTTAAATCTTCAAGTCCTGGAATATGGCATGTAGCTATTGATTGTAAAGTAACTGAAAAGAAATAAAAATAGCTAAAAATTAAATTGAAATAGATAAAAAAATTAAAAAAAAAACTAATTTTTTTTTAAAAAAAAATATCCATTAAAATTAAAAATGGATATTTAAAATAAGAGCAGATATTTAAAATAAAAATATCTATTAAAATAAAAAAAGAAATGATTTAAAAAAGATCTTTAAAATCTTTTTCTAAATTGTTTAAATCAATTACTCCTTTTTCTGTAATGATACCTGTAATCAAGTCTTTAGGAACTATATCAAAAGCAGGGTTAATCACTTCAGTTCCTTCAGGACAGATTCTTGCACCACCATAATAGATTACTTCGTTAGGATCACGTTCTTCAATAACTGTATCAAAGATGGAAATCTCCTTATCAAAGGTACTGAATGGAGCTGCAATATAAAATGGAATGTCAAATCTTTTAGCAGCAAGAGCTACCATAAATGAACCTATCTTATTTGCAATACCATCATAAGCAACCCTATCTGCACCAATTACAACCTTATCAATTTTTCCTATTGACATAAGATATCCGCTTGCCACATCTGGAATCAACTTTACAGGAATTCCTTCCTGTTGCATTTCCCATACACTTAAGCTTGCACCTTGTCCTCTTGGACGGGTTTCATCACAGATGACTTGAATGTCCTTTCCTTGATTGAATGCTGAACGGAAAACACCAAGTGCAGTACCATAGTCAACACAAGCAAGTGCACCAGCATTACAATGGGTTAATACTGTATCTCCATCATCAATAAGCTCTGCACCATATTCACCAATGGCAAGATTTGTGTTGATGTCTTCACTAGCCATTACCATTGCTTCATCAAGCAGATTGTCAGCTTTCATGACCCTATCTACTGCCCACATTAGATTAACTGCAGTTGGCCTTGCATTTTTCATCTCTACAGCGACCTTTTCCATATCTTCTCCAGCTATTTGTGCAAGCGCCATACCAAAAGCAGCTGAAACACCTATTGCAGGAGCTCCACGAACAACCATGGTCTTGATTGCATCTATAACTTCTTGATAAGTACTGCAATAGACATAAGTCAATTCATCTGGCAATTTGGTTTGATCTATAAGCTTTAATTTATTGTCTCCCCATTCTAAAGTTCTCATAATATCACATGAAAAATAATTAATAATAAAAATAATTGATTAATAAAAAAATTGTTAAAATACAATAAAATATTGGTCTTTTTTAAATAAATAGGTTATTATGAAAATTGTTCAAAGAGAATTTGAGAACACCTTCTAGGTAATCAGATTAAGAAAATTAATAAAGAGCATACGAAGAAGCTAATAAAAACTTCAACCCATTACAAATTAACTCCTAAAGGATTTTAAAAAATAATCCGATTAAAATAAGGAGGGTTCCTATAAAAACATATAAATCTCCTTCTTCTAACAAGGATATTTAATCACCCCCATTAGAAGAATCTCGAATGAAGCAACTTAAAAAAAAAAGAAAAAATGCTGCAAATGTGATCACCTCTCTCTAATGACCACATATCCAACATTTTGTTGATTTATATAAAATCTTGTTTTAACTATATACTCACAACAGAATTTACAAGTTACCTTGTGATTAGTGATATATAAAAAGTAGTATATAAATATTTTGGAAAATAAAGAATTTTTAAAGCCTTAAATAAAAAATAAATGAACGAATAAGCTTATTTTAACATATAGTAAACTATACATAAAAATTTAAATAAAAAAAGTAAAAAAAGTAAGATAGAAAAAAAATCCTATTAAAAAAAAAAACAATTATTTAATCACTTAGTAGTGAGACTGAGGAGCATTTCCTATGTGATGGTCTTCATGTTTCTTACCAGGAATTCCATAAGCATCTGCTCTACATTGAGTACATGCTCTGAATACTGGAAGATACTCTTCAACTTCACTACGTGCCTTTTCAATCTCTCCACATCCAGGTCTTGGATAATCAGCCATCTTATTCAATGGAATAAGTGGAAGAACATTTACCAAGTCTGCATCACATTCTTCAACGGTTTTAGCAATTTCCACAATATGCTCATCATTTAAACCTGGAATAAGAACAATGTTTACTTTAACAACTACACCAAGATCTGTAATCTTCTTGATTCCCTCAAGTTGGTTTCTAGAGAGAATTTCAGCTGCTTCAAGTCCTTTGTAAACCTTTCCTTCATATACAATGAATCCATTGATGTCCTTTAGGATTTCAGGGTCCACTGCATTAACTGTTACAGTAACGGTATTAACGCCAAGTTCTGCAATTCTTTCTGCATATTTTGGAAGCAAAAGACCATTTGTACTCATACATTTGATTAAATCAGGTTTGACTTCATTGATTTTTTCAAAGAATTCAAAGGTAGCTTCATTAGCTAATGAATCTCCGGGACCTGCAACACCTACAACAGTGATTGCACTGTCTTTAGTTACATTCAATACATGTTCCACTGCAGCATCAGCATCCATGATTGAACCTGCAACACCCGGTCTGTCCTCATCAGTATTAATTGATCTTATACAGAAATTACATCCAATATTACATTTAGGAGCAATAGGTACGTGAACTCTTCCAACCTTATCATGCAATTTTTCATTATAGCATGGATGCACTTTTGTAATGTGTGCAAATTTTGCACCTTTATGACTTCCTCCACAATTTAAATCTTTTTTAGTCATAGTATTACCTCAAACAACATATTAATTAATTTATCAGCAAATCAATCTAATTATTCTAATTAACTTAATTTTTCTCCAAATTTTAATTTTAAAAATTTTAATTAATCCACTACAATTTACAAATTTATTCGTTTACTAAACTTATAACTACTGTTATTAATGATATAGTATTTAAAGCTTCCTATTTATTTCTAACACATACGAACAAACTATTTGAAATAACGAACCGTTTTAAAAAATCGATAAAAAAAAAAAATGAAGAAAAAATTAAAACAACCTTAAAAATAATTATGAAATAATAGAAAATAAGATTGAATCTTTTAAAAGACTTAAAAACACACATCACTTTTAAAATCTTGAAAAAAGATTAAATCTTCCTTAAAAAATTTGAAATTAATCCCAAGTTTTAGGAGTGTTCAATTCCACGATATATCCTTCAGCTTTTTCAACCCATTCATCCTTAATCAATTCATCAGTAGCTATAACAGAGACTATATCGTCACGGGAAATATCCTTCATTATCTTGAATCCTTCAGGAACTATTCTGAATATTGCATCATAAATCCTTCTTTTAAGGTTTTCATGAGGGTCATCTACAATCAAATCAGATACATCATGCTCTCCTTTCATGTGAATGACATATCTGCTTGGCTGATGAACATTTTCTCTACCATTGGTTTTCCAAAGGGTTCTTAAAATATTTGGAAGATAGTTTTCATCATCTATTAAAACAACAGTGATGTCATCCTCTGCTTCATAGTTTACCTTAGCAACTTCCTTTAAGGTAATGTGCTTGGAAGTCTTTCTCATCTTTATCGCTATGATGAAGCAGACTTCATCAGGATTGACATAAGCACGCATATCATCAATGGAATGTGGCAAGACTAAATCCTGCAAGATTTGCCTAATGATCATGTCGTAGACTTTTGCTCCTTCAGGGTCATTTGATTCAATATACATATAATCACTTCTTTAAAGGTAATAGAAAAAAGCTTGATTTAAGCTTAAATCTATTCATGTCTATTTCCCATACCAGATACAAGCAATGCTGCACCTACAGCACCAATGTGTTGTGAATATTCTGGCACAATTACTTCAATTCCACCTAAAGTTTCACTTACAGCTTCAACAAGTCCGGAAATCAAACTGGTTCCACCTACTTGGATTAAAGGTTCACGAATGTCGATTTCCTGCAATTGCTGTTCATATACCTGTTCAGATACTGAGTGACATGCAGCAGCTGCTACATCTGCCTTAGATCCACCAGCTGCAAGAGTGGTAACCAAGTCTTGAATACCGAATACGATACAGTAGGAGTTAAGCATAGCCCTTCTCCAGTCCCCTTGCACTGCAAGTGGACCAAGCTCTGTAATGTCTACATCCAATCTACGGGAAGTCATGTCAAGGAATCTTCCGGATGCACCTGCACAGATACCACCCATAGTGAAGTTATCAGGAATACCATTGTTTACAGTAATAACCTTGTTGTCCATACCACCGATATCGAGTACGGTAGCTTCACCTTTTTGACAATCTGCCAAGTATACTGCACCTTTTGCGTTAACAGACAATTCCTCTTGAATAAGCTCTGCTCCGAATTCCTGACCCATAGTAAATCTACCATAACCTGTAGTTCCTATACCATCAACATCATCCCAATTGTAGCCGGTGCCTTCAAATGCTTCTGCAGCTGCAGTTTGAGCAGATGCAATGATATCTTTAGTGGAAGTCCAACCAGTTCCGATAACCTTGTTATTTTCCATAATCACCGCTTTTGTAGTTGTTGAACCTGAATCAAGTCCAAGGGTAAGACCTTCTTGCTTTTCACGAGCAAGAATGCTTCTACGGGTAACAGTGGTAGCCAATGCTTCCATACGGATGAATAATTCATCTGCTTTTGTCCTTTCAGTAAAGGAATATGTTACTACTGGAATACGGGTATTGTTTTGAATGAAACGTCTTACTTCATTTCTTACAAGTGCTCCCTCTGCACATCTGAAACAAGTAGCAATAAACACTGCATCAGGTTTGCATTTTCCTTCTACAATGGACATTGCTCTTGCAATCATAAGCTTTAAGCTTGAACTTTGAGCAGAGAAACCGAATTTCTCATAAGCTTCATTAATATAATCCAAATCAATTTCAGGAAGAATAATTTCAGCTCCAAATTTTAAAGCTGCCTTTTCGATTTCCTTTTGGATACCACTATATTCAGTACCGCAAGAAACCAATGCAATTTGTACCATATTATTTTCCTCCTTTATTTGCAATTGGTTCACCTAAAACATCACTGTCACCTTCTAAGTCTCCTCCGCCACCAGGCAAGGAATCTAAGAATTCCATGATTTGATTTACCATAAGTCTTGTTCCATCTTCATCATCAGGGTAAACCACTTCCAAGACAGGTATGTCTTTTTTACGTAAACAGAAAATAGATAATTCATTTGTTCTGGCACATCCTACACAACCAAAACCAAATGGAGCACCATCAACAATGATTGCTGCTTCTGCTACATCGATAAGAGGTCCAATAATTGACATTCTTCCTCTCACCCCTGAAGGCACCTCAATAGCTGCATATTTTAATCCGTTAATAGGATCTTCTTCTGTAATGTTCATTGGTGGAGAATCAATCTCCGGATCTTTAATCTTTTGTCTTATTTGCTTTTGAAGAGCTAAAGGAGTGTGACCTTTCCTCTCAATCAAGTCAGCTAAAACCAATGAATTTGGGGGATAAATAGCTACTTTTACCATAATACCAATCCTCTTAATATAATCAAAGAAAACTTTTTGCAAACATCCCATTTAAAAAGTTTTCTTATTATTTATCATCCTCTTTTTTATTTTCTTCTTCTAAAATCTCTTTGAAGTAATCAACAGAAACAGGTTCCTTTTTTTCTATTTCCACTTCTCTTGGGTTCTTTAAAGCTTCACCAACATAATCGAGAATTCTGAATTCCTTCTCCATTTGGTGGAAACCTTCCCTTGGCCCATATCGGTGACCTCTGCATCTTCTCGGGTCACCTGGAGCAAAACCTCTTTCCTTTGTAAAAATTCCATAATGGTCTAATTTACGGAGTTCACGAATAGCTTCTCTAACATATTCATCTTTTCCACTAATCATAGCTCCATAACAAGTCCATTTAATTGTAATAGGCAAATTTAACATGTGCAAGAAATTTACAACTTCACTTTCACTCACATTTGCCTTGGAACTTAAGATAATCATCCTTGTTGAAACTTCAGGATCCATATCCTCTTTACCTAAATCTGGAGTTATACATAAATTTGCAGGCATAATAATTCCTCCTAATCATCATCCTCGTAAACTTCATGAATATAAAGAGTGCTTCCGTCTTTAAGCTTATTCAAGCCTTCAATGTTTCCAACAACTTCACCAACAACATTAGTAGCTGAGAACGGTTCACCTGTAGGTCCAAAGTCAGTGGTGTCAATGGTTCTTACACCAACAAGTCCCACATTCTTCTTGGACATGTTTGTTACACCTATCTCTCCAGCTTTCATCATATCAGTTGGATTGTTTTCAGGGATAAGTCCCTTGGATTCCTCATTGTCACCATTGAACATAAACATATTCATGTCAGGCACTGCAAAGTAAACCTTCAATGTTCCAACAGGTTTTTCTGCAAGACCAGTGATTTTTTCCAAATACCATCTGGTTCTTGGAGCATTATCGGTCAATTTGACTTTCAAGAGTTCATCACTTGCAAGACCGAATGTGGTTACTTCTCCCGCTTCAAGAATACTGACAGTGCTTTCAGGTTCTTGAGTTACGACAATTGCATCGTCATCCTCATTTCCTGTTCTTATATGCTTGATGTCTAATGCTTGAAGTTTTTCTTCCGCATCTTTTTGAGTCATCATCATAAGCATGATTCTATCAGGACTGCATCTAACGGTGATGAAATCTCCCTCTTTCGCTATGTCAAACAATTCCATACCCTGCTTGACAGTAGCTAAATTAGTGTGGGTTTCAGCTCTTACTCTGTCTTCTCTATAAATATAAACTCTACCTTTACCGACTCCATCGTTTCTCAAGGTAACTGTTCCTCTTTTACGTTCTGTAATTTCTTCCTTCTCTTTAGTCAAACCAGTCAATTCATAGAATCCTACAAATGAGTTGGATTCAAAGCTGACTTCAATCTTATCATTCCTAATGAGCGAAAATAAGTGTTCAACTGATTTAGGAGAATTAAAGTTAGGTTCAAAAAGAACATAAGTGAATAATTGATTTCCTTCCTCTAAAAGTTCATCCAAATTGGAACCTCCAGTACTGTCCTTAACGGTACTGCGCTCAATAACAGGTTCAATGGCTAGGATTTCATCATCATCAGTTAATGAGAATAATGTTTTTCTTCCACCTATAACCCTTGCAAAGACTCCACGATCACTGTATTTTGGAACACCATAAACATTTTTGTGGTCATCTTTGACAAAAATTATGTGAGTAGCATCATTTGAAAAACCGGATAGACTAATTAGAACCTCATTGTCGAAATATGCAAATTCGTCATGTGACGGTTCAAAATTAGAGCTTACAGGACCAATAGCTACTTCATTAGATGTTTCCCAACGAACATTATTAGAGATAAACTGAGAATAGTTTTCCTTGAAGAAATCAGTTAAAGGTTTTGATTTTTCAGAAACTTCCAATTCAATGAGAATACTTCCCTTAGGTGTTTTAATCTTATATTTAAGAATGTTACTTTGTATTTCACTTTCTCCCTTAATAAGACAAACGATACCGCCTTTCTTATAAGGTGCATTTGAAATTTCAATTGCATCCTTTATGGTAGAACCTTCAGAAATATCCACATCTTCTCCATTAATCTTTATTAGCATAGGCTTGCCTCTTTATTTATAAAATAATAATCATCAATTGCAATTATAAAATAGGGCATTTTAAATTTAAAAAATATCCCATATTTTAAATATATGTATATTTTTAATAATATAAAATAGTTTTTAAATAAATTTATAATAATAAAAAAAGAGCAATGGATAATAATTTTCTTTTAAAAAAGTTTTAAAAATAATAGGGGATTCATTAAAGAATTAACTAAAAAAAATAAAACTAAAATAAGAAATTAAATGAAAAAAGAAAAATAGAAAATAGTTAAGCAGATGAGATCCTGCTAGATAAAAAGGAAATGATTATTGTTGTGATTACAGATATCAAAACTACCATAAGCATAATGAAGCCAGTATTTATAATATAGCCCATATCAAGATTTTGAGTACCACTATCAACAATTTTTGCAGTATATTGGGCAATGCTAAACTACAAAGTGCATTTACTATTAATAAAGCAAGAACCAATAATATGCTGCTTAACCTTTTTCGTAATGGTCTAATCAGTTTAATCATAATATTCCCCTTTAAATATTGATATATATGTGATTTAATATTAATATAATTTAAATTTAAAAAAATTCTCAAGATTAGACAAAATATTACCTAAAAAATAGCTAAAATAGAAAAATAAAATAAGGAAATTAAAGATTGATGTTGAAAAAAGATTATTTTTCATCCATCACTAAAACGGGATTGTCTTTTTGAGAGAATAAAACTGCCTTTTCATCACCATATTCTAAATATAACACTTTTTCTTCAATTACATCTCCAACGACAGCAACTTCAAATGAATATGGGCTTAATGTATCGATGATTTTTTGACAATTCTCTTCCTTTGCAGTTAAAACAAAAGCCGCTCCAGGATAAGCCCTAAGCCAATCTACCCATTCTACATTCGGATTTCTTGGAATCTTCTCAAGAGAAACGCAAGCTCCAACACCTGATGCCTCAAGGAGCATTTCTAAAGTACCAAGTGTTCCAGGATTACTGATATCCTTTCCAGCTGTAGGTAAATAAGCTTCTGCAATTTCCTGCATAGCAATTATCTGATCTTGGACCAATTTCTCATCCTTTTCATATGTTGTATCCCAGTTTAGAGCAAATTGAGGATGTTGTCTACCATCAGTATCAATAGCTACAAGCACCTTATCTCCAATGCTTGCACCTGCAGATGTAATCAATGAATCCTTTTTTGCAATTCCTGCAATTGCAACATCCAATGAATTGACTTCAGCATCAGGGTGCAGATGTCCTCCAACCATAGGAACCTTGAATTTCTTGCATCCATCAACAATACCTTGAAGAAGATCAGCATATATCTCATCATCATTGATAGACATTGTATTTACCATAGCTATCGGTTTTCCACCCATTGCAGCTATGTCATTAACGTTTACAAGTACAGAACAATAACCTGCCCAATAAGGATTTACACTCATCAATTGACCCCAAATCCCATCAGCAGCCAACAATATTACTTGATTATTTCCAATATCAATAGCTGAAGCATCATCTCCAAAATCGAGGAGGACTTCGCCAGAAATATTATAGACTTCTTCCAAAGTTTTTGTAACCTTTTCAATAGAATTCTTACGGCTGACTCCTACAAATTCTTGGAGTGATTTAACAAGTTCATTAAAATCCATCATTACACCTTACAAATAAAATAAAAATAAATAATAAAAAATTAATTAAAAATTATAAATAATTCTTAATAATAAATCTTTTAGAAGATTAATCTATTCTTTTGAATCATTTGAATCATCTTCAGAATCTCCAAATTCCTCTTCTATATATTCTGCCCATCCATCATCTTCTTCGATTTCCTCTTGAGTTTCCTCTTCAATTGACTCTTCAGAAGACAAATCTTCTACTCCTTCATCAAGATAAACCTCTACAATAGAACATCTTCATAGACAATTTCTTCAACATCATCTTCTACATAAATCTCCTCAACAGGAGAGTCTACAACATCATTCTCCACATATATCTTTTCTCTATAGGGGCATCAATTTCAGATTCTTCAACAGGAACTTCATCATAATAGATTTCATCTTCAAGATACTCATCACCATATTCATCATCATATTCCTCTTCAAAGTAAATCTCTTCCTCAATATCATAATTTTCAGAGTCAAATCCATCTATAAAATCATCCAAGTTATCCTCCAATTGAGGATTTTCATCAACTACTGCATGATAGGAATTGATTACATTATAATTATAATCTTTCTCAACAAAACTTGGAACGACTTCTGTTGCTTTTTCCAATACACGAGATTTGAATACCTTAAGCGTGGATGTCTTGAATTCCTCTACAGACCCCGTTCCCTCATCAAATGGAATTTCCAAAGCGTCTTTGGAAAAGAAAACCTCTTCATGGATATATTGACCTACAATATCATCGAATCCTGTAGTGACTTCCAAAATTGTTGATCTTTCATTGATAAATCCTCTTTCAACAACCTTATCCAAAACGCCATCTGTAATTCCTATGATTGGGATATTGAAACGGTGCAAGATATCAGAGGCGTGTCATCACCTACTGTAACTACCAAATCAAAGTCCTTGAATTTGAATATGTCATAAGCAGCATGATCAACATAAGCCACCTTAAATGAGTTGTCATCTTCAGAAATCTCTTCAGAATATAATACCCTTTCAGTATCGCTTATTGAAACATCATCTTTAGATATGACACGCGGATTTACATCTCCAGATTTTCTTAAAAGTCCTGTTTTGACAATCACTCTTTCCAAATCAACAGAACCTAACTTCTCCACACCATGATATTTCATGGTGGCATTAAGAATATCCACTAAGATACCATTACGAGCAATAAGAACAATGGAATCTGCTTCACAACGACCAACAACTATTCCGTTTATAAAAATATTCTCTCCTTCGCTGATTCCATGGATTTTACGATAAGTATAATGGCTGGTTTCATAATCCTCATAAGACTCCAATAGATTTTCAATGGATTGTTCATCCTCTCTTTCCTGATTATTTGACAAATATTGGGAAACAACATCTTCTGGTGCGATTTCAGTTAAATCCAAAGCTGCCTTTAAGCCATCAAACAATTCCTCAAAATTAAAGGTAAGAGAATCTACCATATTCTTTTTGTCTAAACCTAACATATCTCTTGTGCTTTTTTTACTTTTAGCCAACTTTTCATTCAATGTAACATTCCAACTTATGATTGAACCATCAGGTTCACCAGGCCTTTCTATTTGAATAACAGGAATGCTTAACTCATATAAGGATTTATGATTTGTAGCCAAGTAATCCTCATTGGAAAGTTGTTTAAAATAATGTAGGAATACTTTATATCCGAAAACTCTTCCAGTTTCAGCAGATTTACCATAATTCAATAGGAAAATAACATCTGCATGTTCCCTATTGAAAAGCTCCAATGATTGGCTAGGTAATAATTTTAATGAGATATTTATAGTATCCTCTAAACCTGCATCAATTACTGCAGTTCTGCCCATTGTTCCTCCTAAGCGACAACGGACATTTCCAAAACCAGATAACATGTCAATGATTTTCTTGGCCCAACCTGAATCAACGATTCCCGGACCATGTACAACCACACCAATTTCCATATGCCACACCATATATAGTATTATAATTTAACAGCAAAATAGGTTAAAAAATTCATTCCCCAATTAAAATCCTATTTTAATATGTTTTTATTCTTCTCTTGAATACTTTAGATCCGCAGATTTCACAATCATCAAAAGGATAATCTGCATCAAATTCCTTTTTACATCCTTCACAAGTCTTAACCCAATTATAAACTCCTTTAATGCCTTCAGTTATTATACTGTCATAAGTAATATTCAGTATCTTTAAAACATTTTGCATTGAATAATCGTCGGTTAAAACCTTAATACCAGTATTCTTATCATTTAATAATTCTAAAACCAAAGCCAATAATTTCTTATCTGCATAAGACAAGCACAAATCATCTCCAGATTTGGAAATGATTTCATCCAATTCATCAACAAATTCTTGATTTGGCTCTTTAATTATAATTTTTCCTTCTTCAATTGCTTGATTCAATAATATCTTAGATTTTAAGTCTTTAACTTCATCAGTTATTTCTGGAACAGTGAAATTAAATTGACTTTTAGGTTCAAAACCATTTATAAATGCTGAAGCATCTAAGACATAATATAAATCATTCATAAAAATATATTTATATTTTAAATAAATAAACTTAATGATATTATTTTGAGTAATACCTTAAATTAAATATTTATAAAAGGTATGTTTAATATTAAAACAACAAAGAAAAATAAAAATTAAATAAAAATTTATTTAAATAATTTAGAAAAAATGAGGTTATTTTATGAAAAGTGAAACAATGGAATTACATAAAAAGAAAGCACCCATAAAAGTATCCTGCGGAGTAATAACACTTAGTGACAGATTTTCAAATGATAAGGAAGGAGAAGAAAAAGACTTGTCAGGAAAATACTTGAAAGAGGAATTAGCTAAAAAATACGATGTGGCTGCTTATGCAATTATTCCTGATGAAATGGACACCTTAAGAAACACCATTGAAGAAATGATCGGTTCTGGAGTGGAAGTCATCATTACAACTGGAGGAACAGGTCTTGAATCCAGAGACATTACCATTGAAACAATTGAACCTCTTTTTGAAAAGGAAATTAAAGGATTTGGAGAAATATTCAGAGCAATTTCATATGAGGAATTAGGTGCAGGATCTCTTTTATCAAGAGCAACTGCAGGAATCTATAGAAAAACCATGATATTTGCAATGCCTGGATCCCCTAATGCTGTAAAAACTGGTTTAGGAATCATCATTGATGAATTAGGTCATTTAAAAAAGCATGCAACAAAATAATAGATAATAATTAAAATGAAATAAAATTGTATTAAATGAAAAATTAACAAAAAATGGAAATAAATTAATAAAAATAAAAAAAAAATCCAAGAAATAGATTAACTATTTCTTAAAGGAATTTAGATTCTTTTTTAAAATCAATTATTCAAAAAATTCGCTTACGGAAATTAAAGGTTCAAGTGTGATTCCTTCATTTGCGAAGGTCTCCATTGCACCTTCTTCTCTGTCCACAACAACAAATGCTTTTTTAACTACTCCACCATTATCAACTATTGCATTAATTGCTTTTAATAGTGAACCGCCAGTTGTTGTAACATCTTCAACAAGAATTACATTATCCCCTTCAATCAAATTTCCTTCAATCAAATTGGAAGTTCCGTAACCTTTTTTCTCCTTTCTAATCATAAGGATAGGCTTATTTGATTCAAGTGAAACTGCAGTTGCGATAGGAACAGCACCTAAAGCAGGGCCTGCAATCTTGTCAATGTCATCATCAATTTTTTCAGTGATTAATTGAGCTATTGTAGATAATATTTCAGGTTCTGTAATAGCTCTTTTCATGTTAACATAATAATTACTTTTTTTACCTGAAGCAAGTGTGAATTCACCTTCTTCAAATACTTTATTCTCTTTCAATATTTCTATAAGATATTCTTTTGAAACCATTTTATCAAACCATTTATAGATTATACATTATTTGTTAAAAAATTATAATCTGCTTTTTAAATCTTCAATTTCCTCTTCCAATTGAGAGAAATCTTTATCAAAGGCATCTTTTAAGATTATCTTATCACCAATTTTATGAACCATATCCAAAGGAATTACCAATGCACTTTTGCTGATGTTTAAAGTTTCTTGAATTCCTCCTTTGCTGACAATTATGGATTCAACCTTTTCTTCATCGAAATCAAAATCAACATCTACAACTTTACCCATAATCATTACATCATTGCCTAACACTTCTTTACCAACTAACTCTTTAACTATTCTCATAAATAACATCACCTAAATAATCTTAGAGTATTACTTAATTATTTTATCAATTCCATTCTCTTTAATAAGATTTTATAATTAATTAATATTCTTTTTATTTAAATCAATTAATAAATATTTTGTAAAAATTTTAAAATAAGAATTTTAAAGAGGAAAAACTTTTAGAAAATTATAACAAAACGAAAAAGAAGATAAATAGATAAAATAGATTAAAAAATTAAAAAGAATAAAAAGAATAAAATAGAATAAAAATAGGAAAAAATAGGATAAAAATAGAATAAAATAGAGAAATAAATAAAAAAAGAGAAAAATAAAAGAGATTAATCTCCTTTATTCCAATTGACTCCACCATAAATAACACAAATAAGAGTTATTGCAATCATAAGAATGTATACACTCCAAATCCATGGATCTTCTATTCCTAAAATCATCATGATATCACCTATTTACCACCATCAGGTTCTTTGAAAGACCTGTTAAGAATTTTCTCATCCATAGGTTGTGTTAATAAACTTACAACTATTAAAACTATTGCAGAAACTGGGATTGCAAATATCATTACGTCAATGTTATACCATGGCATAGTATTTATTAACATATCTACACCGAAAATAAATTTACAAATACCTAATCCTATTGCAGTTTTCTTGAATACGAATACAAGCAAGAACAAGCTTGCTAAAGTTCCTGCGAAGAATCCTGCAAGAACTCCTTGTTTTGTAGCTCTTTTCCAGAATAAAGCAGCACAGTAAACCGGCAAAAATGCTGCTGCACATAATCCCATAAATAAGGAGGTACCTAATGCAACAATACTTCCAGGTAATGATAAACCTATAATCAATGATAATACTACGGCAATCAAAATACCTAATTGACTTATGGAAATAAATCCAATTTTAGTTTCTCTAGTTGTAGCACTTGTTTTAAGTTCCTCATCAGTGAATCCTTCAGTATTCCCCCTATACTTAAATGCATCTGCAATATCGTGTCCTAATGCAGTACCTTGAGTGTGATACTGTGAGGATAATGTAGACATAGCCGCTGCAAGAAGTGAAAGCAAGAAGATATATACAAACCATTCAGGAAGTGCAGTTGAAATGAATGTTGGAATGATTGAGTCCATGTTTCCTCCAACAAAATCAATAGCTATCTGCCCAAAGTTCTGATAGAAGTAAACATTACTTAATGATCCTACAACATAAGCACTTCCAGTCATTACAAAGATGAATATAGAACCGATTAAAAGTGATCTGTGCACTTCTTTGTCAGATTTTACTGTCATGAATCTTACTGCAAGCTGAGGTTGAGCCAATGCACCGATACCCACTCCCATAATGGTAGTGGTTACAAGTGACCACCAGAACGGACTTGGAAATTTAGGGAAACTTGTCCAACCGGTACCTCCTTCAGCCAGAGCATCTGGAGGATATAAATGTGCCATATTGGTTAAAGCGGTGTTCGCTTCAGTTACACCACCTAATACCCAGTAAATGAATACAAGTAAAATCAACATCCCAATAAACATGATACTTCCTTGCAATGCATCAGTATACATAACCCCTTTTAATCCACCGAAAAGCACGTAGCCGCAAATTACAATTGCAAGAACTAAAAGAGCTACATTGAAATTCAACATTAAGGAAGATTCCATAAATCTTGCTACACCGATAAGCACTACTGCCGCATAGATCGACATAGCACAGAAGATTAAAACTCCACTGAAAAATTGTAGGAATTTACTATCAAATCTACGGCCTAAAAACTCAGGGAATGTAAGTGAACCAAGATTTTTACCTATTTTACGAGTTCTTTTACCGAAGAATACGAATGCAATGAATATTCCAACGAGAATATTCAAGAATGAAAGCCATAGTATTCCCATACCATATTTACCTGCAACTCCTCCAAAACCCACAATAGCTGCTGTTGAAATGAATGTAGCACCATAACTCAATGCCATGATGTAAGGGTGAGTATTTCTACCTGCAACCATGAAGTCTTCAGAGGAATTGGTTCTTTTCCATGCTAAGTAACCTACGTAACCTACCATAAGGAAGTAAATAATAAAAACAATCTCTAGTAAAAAATAATCCATTTAAAGACCTCTAAACTAAAATTAATATTAAAAAATGATTTTAAATAAAAATTTTATTCTAAATCACACAATCCAAAAAAAAAATCTTGCTTAAAATTATAACTTATTAAATAATCTGACAAAATTTTTTCATTTTTAGAACATATTAGCAAAATATTAGCTATATTAAATACAATCATTTTCACTTTAATTTTTAAATAAAATTATATATAAATTTTTTTAGAATTGAAATAATTTAATAAAAAACTTAATTAAGTATTAATATGGTTAATGAATAAATAAAAAGGAATTAATTAAAAAATAAAAAACAAAATTCCACAAATGTACAAAAAATATACAATTTAGACAATTAAAAGATTTTTTTAGAATAACATATTTATTAATGATTAGAAATAAATCATATACTGTTACTAATTATTAAAATTTAACTATATGGCTCAAAAGCATTATTAAAAAATCATGGAGAAATTATATGATTTGGAATCAAGAAGCAGAATGTATGGACAAGGAAGAAAGAGAAGAAATGCAACTTGCCCTACTTCAAGAACAAGTAAAGAGAGTTTATGAAAACGTACCATTCTACAAGAAGAAGTTTGATGATGCAGGATTTCATCCAGATGATTTAAAGACTCTTGATGACGTCAAAAAAATCCCATTTACAACTAAAGATGATTTAAGACAAGCTTATCCTTTTGGACTTTTCGCAGTTCCAGAGGAAGAAATCATAGAAATCCACAGTACATCTGGAACTACAGGAACTCCTGTTGTATCAGGATATACTCAAAAGGATATAGATATTTGGGGAGAATGTACTGCAAGAGCAATTGCAATGGCTGGTGGAGACAAAAACTCAAAGATCCAAAATTCATACGGATACGGATTATTTACTGGAGGATTCGGAATTGACCACGGTGCAAAACATATGGGAGCAACTGTAATACCAATGTCCTCTGGAAATACTGCAAGACAATTGAAGATTATGGAAGATTTCCAAAGCGATATTCTCACCTGCACTCCATCATATGCAATGTATATAGCTGAATCCCTTGAAAAACAAGGATACAGCGCAGATGACATCAGCTTAAAAGGAGGACTCTTCGGAGCCGAAATGTGGACTGAAGAAATGAGAAACAGCTTAGAAGAAAAATTAGGAATCACCGCACACAATATTTATGGACTTACTGAATTAATGGGACCTGGAGTGTCCACCGAATGTAAATATCAAACAGGTTTACATATTCAAGAAGACCACTTCTATCCTGAAATCATCAACTCTGAAACTGGAGAAGTTTTAGGAGACGATGAAAAAGGAGAATTGGTATTGACTAACCTTACAAGGGAAGGAATGCCAGTCATCAGATTCAGAACTAAAGACATAACTGCTCTTAAAAGAGATGAATGTCCTTGTGGAAGAACTACCGTAAGAATGGATAGGATTACCGGTAGAAGTGACGACATGTTAAAAATCAAAGGAGTTATGGTTTACCCATACCAAATTGAAGAAGCTATTCTACAGGTTGAAGGCTTAACAGCAAACTACCAAATACATGTATCAAGACCTAATACCCTTGATGAGATTGAAATAAAAGTAGAAACTTCACCTGAGGTATTTTCTGATGAAATGAAAAAGATAGATGAATTTGAAAGGAAAGTAGCTAGAAAGATTCAAAGTGCAATTGGAATTGGCGTAGACGTGACCCTTGTTGAACCTGAATCCTTGCCAAGAAGTGAAGGAAAAGCTATTAGAGTGATTGACGAAAGAAACTTTGATTAGATAATGATTATGAGATGATACTATGAATGTAAAACAACTTTCCGTATTTCTTGAAAACAAAGAAGGAAAACTAAAAAAAGCTGTTAATACAATATCCCAAAAAGGCGTAAACATTAGAGCGCTTTCCATTGCAGACAGTTCCAAATATGGAATCTTAAGATTAATCGTTTCAGACAATGAAGGTGCAATAGAAGCATTGAAAGCTGAAAAGTTCACTGTCAAAGAAACAGATGTGATTGTCGTAGGAGTAAAAGACGAACCTAACGGTCTCAACACATTTCTTGAAATTCTTGAAAAAGAAAACATCAATGTTGAATACCTTTATGCATTTGTAAGTACTAAAGTTGATGAAGCTATTGTTGTTTTCAAAATCGAAGATTATGAAGCAGGCGTAAAAGCATTGAATGATGCTGGTGCAACTTTATTAAGCAAAGAAGATTTAGATGAAATATAAATCTTCTATTTTTCTCTTTTTTTCTTTTTTTTTAATTTTTTCTTAGGATGATTCTTTTTCAATGAATTGATTATTAAAATACCCTGATTTTTCAAAAGATTATTTTTTAAAAATCACTATTTTTATCTATTTCTTATAATAAAAACATTTTTTTTCAATTCACCAAATAGTTTATCAATCCTTTAAAAAAATTTATTAAAACATAAATTATTTGAACAATAAATAATACATTGACAAAAATTTATTAAAACTTAAATTATTTGAACAATAAATAATACATTGACAAAAAATTTGGGGAAAAAAATGTTAACTAAACTAAAGAAGATCAACTTAGGCAATTGGATATTGATCTCAATGGTATTAGGTTTGATAGTAGGTTTAATATTGAATTTCTATGTAACTAATCCTTTCATCAAGGACATAATACTAATTGATAATGTTTTCTATTTAGGAGGAAACCTATTTATCAAATTAATGAAAATGCTGGTTGTCCCACTTGTTTTCTGTTCAATCATTGTAGGAGTCACATCCATTTCAGACACTAGGAAGATAGGTGCAATTGGTGGAAGAGCAATACTCATTTACCTTTTAACCACTGTATTGGCTATTACCATTGCTCTTATAATAGCAAAAATCATCCAACCTGGAATCGGATTGAATATGGTGGGTCTTGCAGATGCATCAAATGTTACAACTAATGTAACAATAACCAACACCATTTTAAGTATGGTTCCTGAAAATCCGCTTAACTCATTGGCTAATGGGGATATGTTACCAGTAATAATCTTTGGCGTGCTTGTAGGTATAATTTTGGCTAAATTAAATGATGAAACCGAAACTATAAATAAACTTTTCTCCGAAGGGAACACCATTATGATAGAAATGACCAGAATAGTTATGAAATTTGCATCTATTGGGGTTTTCTGTCTAATGGCTAAAACATTTGCAACATTAGGATTTGATGGGTTGATACCCCTAAGCAAATACATTTTATGTGTTCTCTTGGCTTTGGCTGTGCAAGCATTTATTGTATACCCTTCATTACTTGTGATTTTAACCAGATTGAATCCGATAAAATTCTTTAGGAAATTCTTATCCGTAATGCTGTTTGCATTTTCATCCTCATCCTCAAATGCGACAATTCCATTAAATTTGGAAAAATTAACTGAACTTGGAGTATCCAGAGATGTTTCATCATTTACAATACCATTAGGAGCTACCATTAATATGGATGGAACAGCAATTATGCAAGGTGTTGCTGTAATGTTTGCATCACAGGCTTATGGCATGGATTTAGGGCTGAGTGCATTGATAACAGTGATATTTACTGCGGTAATGGCATCTATTGGAAGTGCAGGAGTACCATCTGTAGGAGTGATTACCTTAAATATGGTATTCACATCAGTAGGTTTGCCAACAGATGCAATAGGTATTATAATGGGAATAGATTATATAATAGATATGGCGAGAACTGCGGTGAATGTAACAGGAGATGCAATTTGTACCATTATTGTTGTATTTAAAACTAAATCCCTAGATTTGGATGCTTTTAATAGTAAAAAAGAAATAGAATCATAGTTCCAGCTTAAATGCTGGAATTTATTTTTTTTTTAATATTTTAAGAATTTAAAAAAAGCACCAATAATAAAAAAAATAAAAAATATTAAAAATAGAAAAAATAGAAAAAAATAAAAATAGAAAAAAAGTAAAAATAGAAAAAAAGTAAAAATAAAAAATTAATATCTTCTTTTAAAACTTGTAGTTAATAATACTAAAACTGACACTAAAAGAACTGCAATAGGATTTCCTGTTGGATACATGAGGCTAGAAACTTTCTTAACTTGAACTTTTTTATATTGGATGTCATTACATACATCGATTTTCTTCTTCCTCATAACAGTTATCAGGAGCAGTAATTTCAGTATCACTTGTTAAATTAGCTTTATTAACCTTTTCACCAGTAGTCAATGCTTTAGTAACTATTTTTAAAACCTGTTCTTCACCTGCTTCTAAATCACCAATGTCCCAAACACCAGTGCCAATATCAAAATAACCTTTAGTTGCAGAGTATTTGACAAATTTTAAACCATCAGGCAATTGATTTGAAACCTTAACATTTTTAGCCACATTAGGCCCTTTGTTATTGGCTTCGATAATCAAAGTCACAAAAAATCACCGATTTTAATATTTTCCTTATCTGCATCGTTGTCCAATTCTAACTGTATAGCACTTGAATCTCCCAATTTTGCTTTTTTTACCAGTAGATAAAATTTCATCCTCTGAAGAAATATCTTCATCGATATCAGATTCATCATTACCAATAAAAACTTCATTGGTCAGAAGAACTTTGCATTGAATCGCCCATTTCAAGAATTTGAACTTGAACCGAATCTTCCTCTAATGTATCTAAATTTGGAGAGTTCAAATCACTAGCATTAACACATGTTAAAGATAAAAGGGAAATTAAAAAGATAATGCAGATAATTATCTTCTTAATAACATCACCCCAATTAATTAATTTTAGTAATAAAATAAAAATTAAAACTCTTTAAGCATTTCAACGATTTCATCTCTGTTGTATCCTAATTTAACAAGAATAGCTTTGAGACTGTCATCATCTTCCCACTTAACATCTCTCCATGCTTTAAAATCGTTTCTGATAATTGCATTAATTACTAATTGCATAGTAATAAAGTCATCACTGTTAACGACCATCAAAGCATCTTTTTTATTGAATTTTCCATCTGAATCAACCAAATCATATTTACCTGATTCGTCATCCAATTTCATTATTGCACTATCAATCTTAAAAGGCATAATCACACCAACGAAATTTAAATATTATTTTGATTAGTAAAATAAAATAAGAAATAGAGAATGAATCTCTATTAAATATTTGCTATATGATTATTTAAAGATTTAACTTTCAATTCATTTTCCTTTACAGCTTCAATAGCATTTAAAGCAGCTCTTGCTCCTGCTAAAGTAGTTACATAAGGAATACCTAATTCAACAGCCAAACGTCTAATGGTATAACCATCTTTGGAAGCCTGTTCACCATGAGGAGTGTTGATGATTAAATCAATCTTTCCATCTAAAATAGCTTCCTTAATATTTGGGGTTCCTTGTGATACTTTCTTGATTCTTGTAATAGGAACATCAAATATGGCATTAGCTGTACCTTTTGTAGCGAATATATTAAATCCTAATGCATGAGCCTTTTCAGCAATTGGCCGGATTTTCTTTTGGTCTTGTTCTCTTACACTGATTAAGAGGTTTCCTTCTTTAGGCAAGTCCATACCAGCTGAAAGCTGTGACTTGTAGAATGCAAGACCGAAGTTTTCATCTATACCGATACTTTCACCGGTGGATTTCATTTCAGGACCTAATATACTGTCGGACTCTGTTAATTTCAAGAATGGGAAAACAGATTCCTTAACAGCTACATGGTTAATCTTAATTTCTTTAGTTAAATTGAGGTCTTTGAGTTTTGCACCCATCATCAATGAGGTTGCAACTTTTGCAAGAGGAACTCCAATAGCTTTACTTACAAATGGAACGGTTCTGCTTGCCCTTGGGTTAGCTTCGATGATGTAAACTTTTTCCTCATCCAATTTAACTGCATATTGAATGTTCATCAATCCGATTACATCCAATTCTAAAGCTAATTTTCTGGTATTTTCTCTAATTACTTCAAGTAAATGTTCTGGAATTGTTTGAGGAGGTATTACACATGCAGAGTCACCGGAGTGAACACCAGCTTCTTCAATGTGTTCCATAATACCTGCAATGAATACATCTTCACCATCACATAAAAGGTCTACATCAAGTTCCACTGCATCTTCAAGGAACTTGTCTACAAGAATAGGATGTTCAGGAGAAACTTTTACAGCTTCTTTCATATATTCTTCAAGTTCTTCCAAGCAGTAAACAATTTCCATTGCTCTTCCACCGATTACATAGGATGGACGAACAAGAACTGGGAAACCGATTCTTTCTGCAGCTTCTTTAGCTTCATCAAATGAATTAGACAATCCATAAGGAGCTTGGCGAATATTCAAATCATTTAACACTTCAGTGAATCTTTCTCTGTCTTCAACTCTGTCAATGCTTTCATATGGAGTACCTAAGATTTTGACTCCTGCTTTTGCGAGAGGAACAGAAAGGTTGATTGAAGTTTGACCACCGAATTGAACAATTACACCATCAGGTTCAACTTGTTCAATTATTCCCATGATGTCTTCATAGGTCAACGGTTCAAAGAACAATTCATCTGAAATGTCATAATCAGTACTTACGGTTTCAGGGTTGTTGTTTACAAGAATGGTTTCAATTCCTTGATCTTTCAATGCAAGGGAGGAATGTACACAACAGTAATCGAACTCAATACCTTGTCCAATTCTGATTGGACCTGCACCGATAACCAATATTTTCTTATTGTCATTCTTGATGAGTTCGTTACCTTTATCATAACTGCTGTAATAATAAGGAGTTTTAGTTTCAAACTCTGCTGCACAAGTATCTACCATCTTATAGGATGGCTTAATGTCAAACTTGTCAAGAAGTGCTTTTACATCTTCTTCTTTAATGCCTGCGAGTTTTGCAAGGGTGAAATTGGAGAATCCTAATTTTTTAGCTTTAAGCAAGAATTCTTCATCTTCAAGTGCTTCTTTTGTTACTTGATTTTCAAACTCTACAATGTTTTCTATTTTGTATAGGAAGAATGCATCCATTTTAGAAAGTTCTGCAAGTTCTTCTACACTTCTTCCATCTTTAATTGCAGAGTACATGTGGAATAGTCTTTCATCAGTTGGGTTTGCTAAATTATCTTCAGTGTATTCCAAATATTCGAATCCATGCAATCCGATATCCAAGGAACGAATAGCTTTTTGAATAGCCTCTTCATAGGTTCTACCAATAGCCATTACCTCTCCAGTAGCTTTCATTTGAACCCCAATCTTTCTGCCAATGCCTTTGAACTTGTCAAATGGCCATCTTGGGATTTTTACTACGATATAGTCAATGGATGGCTCAAATGAAGCAGGAGTTTCTTTGGTAATGTCGTTTCTGATTTCATCTAAAGTCAAACCAAGAGCAACTTTTGAAGAGATTTTTGCAATTGGATAACCTGTTGCCTTAGATGCAAGTGCACTACTTCTACTTACACGAGGGTTTACCTCAATGATCTTATACTCATTGGTTTCAGGGTTCAATGCAAATTGGATGTTACATCCACCATTGATTCCTAAGTTTCTGATAATCTTAATGGAAGCGTCCCTTAATCTTTGACATACTTCATCATTCAAGTTTTGAATAGGGGCGACTACGATACTGTCACCTGTGTGAATACCCATTGGGTCAACATTTTCCATGTTACATACAATGATACAAGTATCGTTTTTATCCCTCATAACCTCAAACTCGATCTCTTTCCAACCAAGAACGGATTCGTCAATCAATACTTGGTTGATGTAACTCATGTCGAGACCATGAGTGGTAACTTCTATAAGTTCTTCCTTATTGTGAGCTATTCCCCCACCAGTTCCACCTAAGGTAAATGCTGGACGGACAATTACAGGGTAACCAATTTCTTCAACAGCCTCTAAAGCAGCTTCAACAGATTCCACTGCATGACATTTAGGGATAGGTTCATCCAATCTACCCATAAAGTTAGCGAATAAATCTCTGTCTTCCACATCTGCAATGGTTTGAACATCAGAACCGATAACTTTTATTCCTTCCAATAGGCTTAATTTTCCAAGTTCAGTTGCAATGTTTAAACCTGTTTGTCCTCCCATAGTAGGCAAAATAGCATCAATATTCTCTTTTTCAATAATTTGAGCAACAAGTTCTGCAGTCAACGGCTCAGTGTAGACAGTGTCTGCCATATCCATATCAGTTTGAATGGTAGCAGGATTACTGTTTACAAGAACTGTTTCCAATCCCTCTTCTCTAAGTGATTTACAAGCTTGAGAACCAGAGTAATCAAACTCAGCTGCTTGACCAATCTGAATAGGTCCAGAACCAATTATAAGCACTTTTTTAATATCCTCATCAACAGGCATATTATCCTCTCTTAATCCACATTAAAGTAATAAATTTTATTTTTCAATAATTTTAATAGTTATACTAATTATAATACAATGAATCCTAATTCCTAATACTCCTTAATCATTTTGGCAAATTCTTCAAACAATATTCTTGTATCATTTGGACCAGGGCCAGATTCCGGGTGGTATTGGATGGTTCTTAAAGGTAATTCCTTATGTAAAAATCCTTCAGGAGTACCATCGTTTAAGTTTATTTGGGTCAATTCCAAATCAGTACCTTTTAAGGAATCTGGATCAATAGCGAATCCATGATTTTGAGAAGTGATGAAGACTTTTTCAGTTTGCAAGTCTTTTACAGGTTGGTTTGCTCCTCTGTGACCAAATTTCATTTTATAGGTAGTTGCACCAAAGGTCTTTGCAATTACATGTTGACCCATACAAATACCAAATACTGGGAAGCTATTAAGTAATTTCTTTACATTTGCAATGGTTTCAGTTAATCTTTCAGGGTTTCCAGGACCTGGTGAAACCATAAGTCCATTTACACCATAATCTAAAATAGTTTGATAATCGGTATCATAAGGGAATAAAGCAACCCCAATATCATTTTCCAAGAAACAGTTGATAATGTTCTTTTTAACACCACAATCAAGAATAGCTACAGTTTTATCAAAGTCTCCAAAGGTCTTAATTTCTGGAGTTGATACTAAAGGAACCAAATCCAAATCAATAATGCTTTTATGTTCCTGAGCACGAGCCACCAACTCATCATCATCAATCTCTTCAGTAGCAAGTGCTGCTTTAAGAGATCCTTTTTCACGTATCTTTAAAGTTAAGTCTCTTGTATCAATGTCTTCAATACCAGGTACTTTAAATTCTTTCAAGAAATCATCCAAAGTCTTTTTTGTACCGAAGTTAGATAATTTTTTACAAGCTTCTCTCACTACAAATCCTTCAACTTGTACCTTATCTGATTGATACCAATCTTCACTTACACCATAGTTACCTTCCAATGGGTAAGTAGACATCAATATTTGTCCTTTAAAGGAAGGGTCAGTGAGTGCCTCGGTATAACCTGACATACCAGTTGAGAAAGCAAGTTCACCTACAGTTACGGTTTCGTAACCAAAGGCTTTTCCTTTCAGAATAGTTCCATCTTCTAAAGCCAATTTTGCTTCATTTCCCATATTTTCACCAAATTATAATTCATTGTATTTAATGTCAAAAAATATTAAATTAATAGTTATTGCTAAATTAATTTCCTTAATTATTTATGTAATTTATTTAATTTAAAGTATTCTATAAATTAGATTTATTAAAAAAATGTTCAAAATAGTTTAACCAGATAAACTATCAAACCAACAGATAAACTATCAAACTAAGATTTTAATTGAAAAATTTATAAAATCTCAAAATATTACATTATGATATAATATATATTAAATAAAATATTTTAAGTTATCTATTAGAGAATAATTTAAAAAAAATAGTTCGATTATAATGAAAAGATTTAATAAAAATAGAATAAAAGGAGAATAAAAATAGATAAAAGGAGAATAAAAAGAATAAGAATAAAAGAATAAGAATAAAAAAAGAATAAGAATAAAAAAAGAATAAGAATAAAAAAAGAATAAGAATAAAAAAAGAATAAGAATAAAAAAAGAATAAGAATAAAATAAGATAGAATATGAAAAAAGTTTAAAATTAATATTCTCCACTTGAACATCTATCAAATTTCATTTGCTTGGAAATCTGTTTTTTTTTCGTTTATCAGAGATTTCTGCATTCATCTAATTCATAAAATCATCAAAATTGTCAGAATTCTTTGAAATCTCATTTTCATTTAAAAATGATTCTTCATTGGACTTGAGAATATCTGGCTTGTTCAGATTAGATTTTCTTAGTGAATACCTAACAACCAACCCATCATAGAACCATCTTACAGCAAAACCATCACTGCTGCTTAAGGAAATTATATGCTTAGTATAGCCATTTTTTGAATAAACAATCACGATAGATGAATATAATGATGATAAATCAGCCTTATTTAACTTCAAATCAATTATTTCACTGTAAAATATCTTCAAAGAACCCATAGATTTACGTTTAAGCAAGGATTTCTTTTTTAGCAAAATATAATCCTCTTCCAAAGAGGTTTCAGATATCACATTTGAACTCATGCAAGATTTAGATGATGACGGATAATCTGGAATATTATCATTTGCACCTAATCTCTTTTGTGAAAATGAAAAATTGAGAAGATATCTTGATTCTGGAGAGTAATTTGAATTGTTTTCCATAATATCACACAAGCAACTAAATGAATTAAATTGAAGTGTTGATTTTCCCCTCTATAAAGTACAGTATTATCAAATAAATAAGCATAGATCCAAAATAGCAAATAATATCAATAGGATCAAATATGGCTCCTTTCTTAATGAATAAAGCAACATACTCCCATACAAATGATGCCAATAAAATTACAAGAATTATTAACCAAAGATTTGTCAATTTAAATGGATAGACAATATTCAAAAAGCTTAGCAAAACTACAATAGCTAAAAAATCATTGAAGTAAAACATGAAAAACCAATTGATTTCATGCATAAAATGATTGTTCAGTAGATAAAGAGATAATGCCAAAACCAATATTATGAGATTATAGATTCCAAATCTCTTATCATTCCTCTCAAATGAAAATCTTTTAAACCAATTAGCTAAATCAAACATTATAATCATGAAAATTCTATTTTTATAAGGATAGATTGTTAAATGGAACGTTAAATTGATTGTTAAATTGATTGTTGAATGGATTATTCAAAAGTCATTATGAAAATAACCACCAACACAAGAACAACCATTCCAATAATCAATAAGGAAGTATGATTTAATGAAATTGATTTATAAAATCCTGTAGCAGTACCTTGATTATCATATTCCCTTTGCTTGTATTCCTCTCTGTAATCATCTTCATCTGAAGTTTCTACAATATGTGTATCTGTTACTTCGTAATCATCAATGTCAATAATATCATCAGCCATTTTTATGCACCTAAATAGAGAAAATTATCTTAAAATTTTAGTTTTAATAATTAAATATTATTTTACTAATTATTTATAGATATCTATAAAAGCGATTAAGATAATAATTAAAATATAATTTAAAATTTAAGAAAATATAAATTAAAATAATATATACTTAAAAATTAAAGTTTAAAAATCGAAGGTGAAATATGAACCAATTTTGTCCAAAATGTGGAGCAAAACTCTTGAATCCGAATGCAAAGTTTTGCAGCCAATGCGGAAATAATTTAACTGAAAAAAAGGGAATTGGCCCTAAAAACATGCCTGAAGATAGAATTGATTTGAGAGAAGGCATGACCAACAGAAATACTGGAATATGACAATCCACCAAATGGGGAAGACGAAAGAAAAAAAACCGGTAAATTGGGATATGGAAAAATAAAATTTATTAAAACTAATGTATATAATGCTTATGGAGATTATAAAATGAGAACAAAAGAAGAAATTGAAGAAAAAATAGAGAAATTAAACGATATAACCGTAGCATTAAGAGCTGAAGAAGATAACTTAAGCAATGAACAAAAGGTTATCCTTGCAGGGTCTGAATTGCAATCAATTATGTTAACAAGCTTGTTAATAAACAATGAAGAGCAAACTCTTGACTTGCTTGAAAAATTCGAAAAAAGCTGAGGAATTAGATGCAAAATGCATGGAAGCATCTGAAGCGAACAATGCCAAATTAAAAACTAGAATCCATGGAATGATTTGGACAAATGATAAGATTAGACACCATCAAATGGGTTCTTGAAGTAGATCAAGAAGTATTTTAATTTCTTCTAAACTGAAAATTTTATTATTTATTTTATATCCAATTATCAAACAAAAATTATTGATTAAAAATTTAATTTAAATTAATTAAAAAAATTAACAAATTAAAACTAATTAAAAACTAATTAAGAGTTCAAACTATGAAAAAGATTATTCCAATATTGATTTTATCATTAGTCATATTAGCCCCAATATTTGCTGAAAGTGTGGATGCAACTACAGTGTTTTTAACTTCAGACAATATGAATGGGCATGATGCGGATTTGCACAGATTAAATGATATCAAAGATAGAATCGAATCAAAAACCAATGGCAAAATCATCGTTATCGTGGATGATTCGGCTTCAAATCCTGGAGAAGGGACAAGGCTAATGAATGCAAGGAGCGATGTTGGAGTTACAATTTCAGCCGCATGTGCAGGAAATCTCGTTGAACTTGCCGATTACTCTTCAAGAACAAGCAGAAAAGTGATTTATATCAATGCAGGTTCAGTTGATTTGAACAAAGTAAATTTCTTGAGAAGGTCCTATGATGACAATTGGTCACATTACACCTTTGCATCACTAAAAATCCCGGGAAAATTCTTAAAGGGTGCAGGAGTAATCCTAATCCAGCCTGCAATTGAATATCCTGATGAATGCCATAAAGGAATAATCAAAGCAGATAGTGAGAAGGTTAATGAATATATTGCAAATGAGATTATCAATGCAGTTTATTC
>CAJOMK010000016.1 GCA_905235495.1 uncultured Methanobrevibacter sp. | reverse complement strand
TAATTTTGGAGTTAAAGAAGAAGACATTCCAAAAATTGTTGAATTAGCCACTACTGCAGGCCGTATGGATAATAACCCAATAGTATTTGATAAAGAAGAAATTAAAGACATATTAGAAAAGATTTACTGAAAAAATAGCTAATCTAATTTTCTAAAAATAGTAAACACAATAAAAATAAAATTAAAAAAAAATAGAAAAATACAAAAAAATAAAATAAAAATAAACTGCTTTAGAGCATATTACTCCAAACCAGTGCAAAAAGATTTTGATCAAACTTTTGCGAGTCGAAGACTCGGAAAAGTTTGGCTATAAGAACAACTTACCTAATTTTAAAGCTGCTTTTGGTTGAGCTTTAATTAATGCTTTTACAAGTTCAGTTGTACCGATTGTGGTAAATTCAATATCTTGGAAAGCATGAGCAATGTTGTTTAACTCATCATCATCTAAAGACCATAAGTAGTCACAAGCTTTGGAGTATTTGTCCATATCGTGACCCATATCTTCTCTAACTAATTTATCATATTTTTTGAGGAATTTTTTAGAGCAGTCTCCAACTTTAATAGCTTCAGCAGCTACTTGACCAGCGTATTTACCACCAGTAATACCGCTAGTGATTCCTCCACCAGTAAGTGGGTTTACTTGACTTGCTGCATCTCCACAAAGCATGATGTTGTCATTGTACATCTCTTTTACAAGTCCACCTACAGGATCTCCACCTACATTGATTTCAACAGGTTGAGCATCTTTGGTAGCATAACAGTTGTTTACAGCATCAACCAAGTATTCATATGCAGATTTTTCAGCCATTTCAGGAATGATAGCAAGTCCTGCATTTACAATGTCATCACCTTTAGGGAATAACCAGAAGTATCCTCCAGGAGCTACACTACCGAAGTAGAACTCAAGTACATCACTTCTTTCCATTTTAGCATTACACATTTCAAATTGAATACCTGATTCCATGTGTTTAGGTTTGGTGATAGCTTTTAATCCAGCCCATTTAGCTACGTGGGATTCAGGACCATCTGCACCGATAAGGATTTTGGCATTAATGTCGTATACTTCACCCATACATTCACAAGTTACTGTGTAAGATCCATCTGCTTCTTTTTTAAGACCTTTTGCTTGGGTTTTGATTCTAATTTCTGCACCTTCTCTTCCTGCTTCCATAGCCAAATGCTTATCGAATACTTTTCTTTCTAAGATGTAACCTGCTTCAGGTAATTCAATAACATCATTAGTAAGCCATACATCAGTTCCATCAGGAGCAACTAATCTTACACCTTCAATTTCTCTGGTAATCCAATGAGGGTCTGCTTCAAGTTCTAAAATATCAAAAGTTTTTTTAGAAACACCTTCTGCACATCTTTTAGGAGAACCGATTTCGGATTTCTTATCCATAAGGATTACTTTTGCTCCTCCTTTTGCTGCAAATCTTGCTGCAGTAGAACCAGCAGGTCCAGCACCAATAACTAATACATCAGTTTTAATCATAAAATTCAACCCATAAACTTATTCTTCCAATTCGAGTGCCGCTAAAGGACAAGCATCTACACAAATTCCACATTCGTTACAGTTTTCATCAAAAACTAAAGCTGTTTCTTTTACTTCTATGCAGTTTCTCACACAAACACCTGCGCAACAACCGCAATAAGAACACCAATCTTTTACAATCATCATAAAATCTCCATAATAAATTAAATTAATTATTATAAAATCATCCATTATTTTAAAATATTTTAAAACCCAAAAACCAATAAAATAAATAGTTTTAGAATATTTTAGAATAAATAGTCTTAATACATAACATAAAATTATATATTTTTTATTATATATAATCTTTAGGTTAAAAAAGAAAAAATAAGGAATCAAATAGGAAAAATAAGGAATAAAAATGGAAAAATAGAATTAAAAATTAATAAAAATTGAAAATAAACTATAAAAACTTAAAAAGATTAACTAAAAAACTTAAAATGAAAAAAATAAAAGATAAAATATCAATTTCAAAATAATTCAAAGAAAAAGAAAAAAATAAAAGATAAAATATCAATTTCAAAATAATTCAAAGAAAATGAAAAAAGAAAAAATAGAAAAATTCCAAATTAAATCATGTTTGGAACTCTTAATGAAGTAGGTAACGGCTTAATTTTAGCAGGAGTACCAATAGCTAAGTAATAAGGAGGCACACTACGAGTTACAACTGCACCTGCAGCTACAATAGCTCCTTCACCGACTTCTATATTAGATAAGAATGTTGTATTTCCACCAACAGAACATCCTTTTCTGAGTTGAGGTCCTTTCAATTCATATTCTACTCTAATAGGATATCTGTCATTTGTAAAGCAGGCACAAGGGCCAATGAATACATTGTCTTCAATGATACTATTTCTTGGAATGTATACATTTGATTGGATGCTTACATTATTTCCAATTTCACATCCACCTTCAATGACAGTATTTGTACCAATCAATACATCATTACCTATTGTAGTATGATCTCTTACAACAACATTATGTCCAGTTTTAAAATCATCTCCAATGATAACATCATTATAAATAACAGTATTTGATCTAAGCAAAATGTTTTTACCTAAAATAGGCTCTTTACTAAATCTTTTATAATTAACTCCTAATTTAATTCCTTCCCTAATTAATTTAGGGTCTTTAGAGTCATTATTGTTTCCACGTAAATTTAAAAAACTAGGCATAATATCACCTCTTTTAAAAAGTTTAATGAACTTAAAAATTATATTATGTTAATATATTAATTAATAGTATGTTTAATAAAGTATAAAAATATAATGATTTAAAATGAACTTTTTTAATAAATTATAAATTCAATTCTCTCAATTTTTCATCCATTTCCTCTTCGCTAAGTTCATCTTCCTCTTCCAAGTCCATTTCATCATCTAAGATTTTATCTTCACCAGATTCCATCTGTTGAGCTATCATATCTTCTTCTTCAAGATATTTTTCCTTATTCTCTTCCCAATCAGCCTTGATTTCTGCAATCAAATCATCATCACCCTCAATAGCAGGTCCAGTATAGGAACAATCCTTACATTCCCATTTTGACCAAACCTGTGGAATGATCCAATCTATATTAGTAGAACCACAACGTGGACAAACAGTTTTTTTCATATTTTTCACCTCAATAAATAATGATCAATTATAATTGTGAAAATTAATCATTAATAAATTTTCTAATAAATTTTCTAATCAGTCTTATAAAAACTCCAAATCAAGTCCAATGCCTCACCAGGTTCAAGTACACCAGATCTTGTTTCCCTTAAAATTCTCTGTATTGAATACCTTTTCATATGTGGAAACTTATTGTGAACTTCATACAACAATGGACAACCAAATCCTTTAAACTTGTTTAGATTATAATGCGCAGTTAAAGATTTATTTTCAGATTTTGATACGGATAATGAAGCAGGTAAGTTGAGCCTAATAACTTTATGATTATTGACTTCATTATCTACATCAGTTGGTTCATTTTCATTAATTTCATCAATTTCTCCTTCATTTCCATCAAGTTCATCTTCACTTCCATCAAGATTGCATATTTGTTCTGTTACACACTGACTTCCAGTTGCCAACATATCTCCAAAAATCACAATAGGAACATCATTCTCTAAAGCATATTTTTGTATAATGTTTCCTCAATGACCTTTGAACATCTTCCGCAAGGATGGAATCTACCAGTAAATGATTCCCTAACCAAATCAGTATAATCAACTTCAATATACTCATGGGGAACATCCAATTCTTCAACCAGCTTATCAATGTTATGCCTAAATTGATTTGGTAGAACAATGGTTCCAGGATCAACTGTAATTGCTATTGGATTGAATCCCAATTTTTTAGCCAATATAAGTGAAAAGCTGCTGTCAGTTCCACCAGAGAGTGCAACAATAGCTGCAGGCTTTTCCGCTTCAAAATAACCATATGGACTGTCATCCAAATCCTTGAAATACTTGTAGAAATTAAATGAATATAAATTATCCAATTTTATCTTAAGAATGTCTATCAAATTGTTCAATGCTATAAATGTGCCATAATCCAAGGTTTCCTTATTTTCCTTTACAAATGAATTTAACTTATTCAAAGAAAGATTCATCCTATACTCTTTTTGAAGGAAATCAGAATAGCTTTCAACATGAATGCTACTTATTTCAAGCTCTTCTCTGAGTCTGCCAACAACCCATCCTCCTTTTCCAATAATAGCTGATTTGTCAGGACGGTCATTGGTAATTATCCACATCTCATTAGTATCATTATCATATAAAATTTCTTTTATGTCTATATTGACTTCTTCATGACCTATTTCCCTTCTAATCTTATTTATATGATTTAGAAGAGCATTTACATCATATACCATATTCCCACCATTTAGAAACAATAATATTCAATAACTAACAATTCAATAGCCAACAATTCAATATTTAACACTCCAATAATAATATTTAACAATAGTTATAAAATTATTTAAAAATAAAATAAAAGTGAAAAACAATCAGATTCCTTGTTTTTCAAATTCATTATCTAAAAATATGTTCATATTGTCAATAGCCAATTGCACCATTTCAGGAGAAGGTCCTCCAGGAACATTTCTTATCTTAACATTTTCAATTGGATTCAATGCATTATGAATCAATTCATCATCAAGACCTAATTTTTCAAATCCAAGTTCCTCTGCTACATTGTCTACATATGCACCATCGATTTCACTTGGATTAAGTCCTTCAGCAACTGCTTCATTTACAATTCTTCCTACAATCTTATGAGCTGTTCTGAATGGTATCTTTCTTTCCCTTACCATAATGTCAGCTAAATCTGTAGCTGTTGCAAAGTTAGCACCTGCCAACTCAAGGCATCTTTCTGTATTGAAAGTGACAGTCAAAAGCATGTGATTGACTATCTTTAAAGTGTCATAAGCAACATCACAGGCATTCCATAAATGAGGGGTTATTTCCTGCAAATCTCTGTTGTAAGTGTATGGAATAGCTTTTAGAATTGTTAGAATAGTGATTAATTCCCCATTGACTATAGCACATTTGGATCTTGCAACTTCTGCAACATCAGGGTTTTTCTTTTGTGGCATGATTGAAGATGTTGATGAGTATTCATCAGCCATTGAAACGATTCCAAACTCATAAGTGCTCCAAAGAACCAACTCTTCACAAATTTTTGATAATGTAGTGCATAATGCACTGAGATCGAATACAGTCTCTGCAATATGGTCTCTTGAGGAAACACCATCCATAGAGTTTTCAAGATAATCATCAAAGCCTAATAATTGGGTTGTCAATTCCCGGTCAATTGGAAAACTTGTAGTTGCCATAGCAGCGGAACCTAATGGGTTTAGATTGACTCTTTTATAAGTGTCATCCAATCTTTGATAATCCCTTTTCAAGCTTTGTGCATGTGCCATCAAGTGATGGGCCAAGGTAACAGGTTGAGCATGCTGCAAATGAGTGTATCCAATCATGACTGTTTCCTTATGATCTTTAGCAAGTTCAAGGATCCCTTCAATGAACTCAAGGATTCCAATTTGGATTTCACTTATTCTGTCTCTTAACAATAATCTTATATCAGTTGCAACTTGATCGTTTCTTGACTTTGCTGTATGCATGAATCCTGCTTCAGGACCTACAAGCTTTGTTACATAGTTTTCTACAGCCATATGAACGTCTTCAACAGAATGGTCAAATTCAAGGACATCAAAGCCTTCATCACTTAGTTTATCCAATGCTTCAAGAATCTTATCTGCTATTTCTCCATCAATGATTCCTTGTGCCTTAAGCATTGAAGTGTGAGCGTAATTGCTTGAATGTCTGCATCAAAGATAAATCTATCAAATTCCAATGAAGAGGTGTATACTGCAGCTTCATCGGTCATTTCCTTTTCAAGTCTTCCAGTTCTAATTTTCACACATATCAACTCGAATAATTTTAATAAGTAATAAAAATAATTTTTATAAATCTAATTATCAATCTATTGATTTTTAGCTATTTTATTAAATAGATAAAGTAGTATATATTATTAAATTTTAGTTTTAATAATTTATATAAATATCTAAAATAGATTAAAAAAAGGATAGTTAAGTAGGTAATTACGAAAAATAAAAAAATTACGAAATGAAATCAGAATTAACATTAAACTAAAAACCATCCTTGGATAATTGATAAAATTTATATAATATAAGACTTAAATTATTGTTAAGGGTTTACACCTGAAGTAAACTCCTATTTTGAGAAAATTGAACGTCAAAGAATCAAAATATTATTTGGATTCTTTTAACGTTTTTAAATTTTATACTATTTTTAGAATTTTTAAATTGAAATCAATGACTAACTTATTTTATGACTCGTTTTAGTGTAAATAACCATTTCAGATTCTACCAATATTTTCAAAGAATTAAATATTTTAAAATGAGTTTAATTTACAAAATAAAAGCAATTTAGCAATTAAAATAGAATTTAAAGTCAGAATATTGGTTAAATTTATAAATAATTAATAAGTTTTTAGGTCTGATTTAACCTTAGATATCCTTTTATCCTAATTTTGAATATTGAATAAAAATAGGAAATTATCATTAAATAAGTAAAAAATGTAAAAATAGTTTAAAAATAGCATAAAAATATTGTTTAAATTATAAAAATAATTAAAAAAAGTAAAAAAGTAAAGAAAAGAATAAATCTATTCTTTAGTTTTCATTTCAGTGTATCCACATTTACCACAAGCGAATCTGTCACCGTGGTCAGCCATGAATACGCCTTCACCACAACGAGGACAGAATGGGTTCTTCCTTACGATTTTGTCTCCTTCTACAGTGTATAAATCTTTTTTATCAGGCATAATAATATCCTCCTAAATCCTTCCTAATTATTCTTCCGCTTCATCTTCTTCAGCAGGAGCTTCTGGTTCTTTGTTCTTTTCAATGATGCTTGGCTTTTCAACATCAATTAAAGATGATTCTCTACCGTATACTTTAGCGTAACCAGTTGCTTTAGGTTCACCGTATCCTGGTTGAATGTTGTCTACAACGATTAATTCTTTTTTAGTGTCAAGCATAGCAACTAATTTGCTTTTGACATCTAAAAGCTTAGGAGTTGGTTCTCCTACGTATAAAACAATAAATTTTACTTCAGTTCTATCAAATAAAACGTTTTCTTTCTTTTCAATAAATTCTATTTCCATTATAAAAACCTCTCTTTTAGGGTTTGAATTTAATTATTATTAATAAATTAAATAATCTCAAAGCAGCATAATAACTATTCCTTATTAAAATAAGTCATAAGTTTAGCAGCTTTGTCTTTTCCATCGCAAACATTTACAAAGACCAAACCTTCATTAGGTTGACCATATAAAATAACAGCATCTTCAGGTGCAATCAATAAGCATGGAAGAACTGCAAAATCTTCTTCCCCTTCAACTACAATAATACGATTTTCATTATCCTCTAAAGTTAAAGAAATAGCTTTTTCTATGGTTTCCCATAGATTTTCAGTGATTGTACCTGCAGGATTGTCTGCTTCAAAAATGTTTTCTGTACGAATAATATCATGATTATGATCTTTACGTTGAATACGATTGTCGATGATTCCTAAATCTGGAATCAAATCATTATCAACAAGATTTTTAGTAGTTTGATCACCAACAGAGATTAGAAAATTAGCATCTTTAATAATAGGTATTGCATCTTCAAATTCAACATACAATTTACCTAATGGTTTTTTAAATTCACCAATTAAATTTTCATCTAATTTAAACAAGTTTTAACCTCTATCAATAAATCCAAATAATAATATTTTAAATCAATATTTTAAAATAAGGCTATAAAATATATAGTAAAATAATTATTATACTTTAATATTTATCTAATTTAAGATATATAAAGTTTAGCATTAAAATCCGTTAAAAAAAGAAAAATTAATAAAAATAAGAAAAAAGAGCGAAAATACATCACTCTAAATGTAAAAGTTTTGACAGACTTAAGGCCATAGGCCTTAAAAAGCTGTTTATTCTGCATCACTATAAAGGTTTCCTAAAGCTCTAGCACCGAATAAAGCAATGAATGGAGCTACAACTAAGAATCCAATTAAGACACCGACATATGGAATAGCAGTGAAGAGCCCTAAAATAATTCCTAAGACTATTGTAATGATTAATAAAAGTATATACCATCCAATATATCTTTCAACACCAATTTCTTGAATGTCACCAATTACTTCCCTAATATCAATAGCTTCACTGATACTGTCATATTTAACTAATCTGCACATTCCAATTTCCAACAATAAATCAAATATGATGTATAAGATCAATGCAACAATAACGGTGATGAAAAGTCCAGGGAAAAATGCAGCCCAATATTCTTGAAGAACTGTGTTTACCATTGCGGTAGCATTAACACTTGTATTTGTTACATCTTGACTCATGTATTCTACAATCTTTAACACAGCAGAATAGGTACCGGAAAGCCATCCGACAATCAAAACAATTATTGTTGGTATGATATAATAAACGATTTCAACAACCAATAATTTTAATCCATCAACAAGATTTGCAAAAATATCCAATGCAAGAATATTATCGCTGAAATTAATTGATTCCCTTACACTTAAGAGATAACCTTGTGTTACGAAATAAAGAATTAATGAAACGATTCCGAGTAATTCTATTATTGTTGTATTGAATTCAACCCCCCATGAATTTAAAACTGCGGTTAGATTTGCAACAAGAAAAATTACTCCAAAAAACAGTAAAAAGCCTTATAATCCTTTGTAGGATAGACTAAAGCTTCCTTAAATAAATCTATTAATCCAGTCATAAAAAGCCTCCATAATTAAATAGTTATTTTTAAAATAAACTATATTTTATATTTTTTGATTTTAGTATAAAAACACAATAATATATTAAATAAAACTCTCATAAATACTTTTTTATCAAAATAATAATATTTTGCATATCTTTTTATCAAAATAATAATATTTTGATTAAATAATTGAAAATGTATAACATAACCTTAATATAATTAATTGAAAATAGCAAATAATCAAGATAAGTTAAAATTAATGAAATTTATAAGAAAAAATGCAAAAGATTTTAAAAATAGAATAATAAAATAGAAAAAATTATTAAAAAATAGAAAAAATAATTAGAAATCTAAAATAGACTAAAAATAGAAAAGAAATAATTGAGATTTACTCCCAATCATTAAAAATATTTTAATCAAACTTTTTTTAAAAGTTTGGAGTTATCTTACCCTTAAAGCGTATTCTCCAGATTTGGTAATTCCTAATTCCCTAGCAACCTCTGATTCTTCAGGATTAGTTACTATTAAAAGACCGCTCCAGTTAGAAGAAGTAGGGTTTTTGCATTCAGGGCATTGTTCCTTTTCAGTTAATAAACTGCAGTGAGTACAAGCTTTCAATACCATTATTCTTCCACCTTAGCCATAGCTTTATTTTCTTTTGCCTTATTCTTTTCAGCTTCAATCCATTCAAATTTACCTAAATTAGGTTGTCTCATGGTAAGACCAATTTTAGATTCCTTAATGGATTTTCCTTTAAGAGATAAAGTTACTATTCTTGCTCTGATTCTATCTCCTTCAGTTAAGATCTTATTGGTTTCATTACCTATAAGAGATGCATTTCTAGGATCATAATTAATATAGTCATCAGTTACTTGAGATACATGTACAAGACCTTCCATTGGTCCAATCTTTACGAATGCACCGAATTCAGTAATGTCAGTAACTTCACCTTCAACAATTTCCTGTTGTTCAGGTTTAAAGAAAATAGCATTAAACACTACATTATGGTATGCAGCACCATCACCCATAATAAGCACTCCTTCACCAATTTCTTCAATACTGAAAGCACCGACCATTAAACCTAAGTTCTTATCAAGTTGACCGATGTATTCTTCATTTAAAGTTTCAATAGCTACATCTTCAAGAGGTTCATCAAACCTATAAGGTGGAATTCTTACAGTTCCCTCAATAGTTGTTATGTAATACAAAATAATCCCTCATTTTTAAGTAAATTTTATTTTTATAAAATCTTCATGAAATATGAATATAATTGAATATTTTAATCAATGCATAAATAATTCACATGCTAATGCAAATAATGCTTTTTTAATTAAAATATACTTTTAAATAATATTTAAAGTTAATCATAATTTATTTAATTAGTTAAGCATTAAACCAGATATCCTTCAACTGCCAGATACTTCTTTTGTCTTAAGATAACTAATGCAAT
The DNA here is from genome assembly GCA_905235495.1 of uncultured Methanobrevibacter sp. Classification (GTDB taxonomy): domain Archaea; phylum Methanobacteriota; class Methanobacteria; order Methanobacteriales; family Methanobacteriaceae; genus Methanobrevibacter. Next base: position 8,205 of record CAJOMK010000016.1, on the reverse strand, counting down.
TCCTTTCTTCTTGGCCTTTTTTCTCAAATTGGCATCATTTGTAGCTAATACCTTAGAAATTCTTATCAATGCATCATCTACAGACTCGCCATCATTCAATGGAATATCTCTAACTTCAATCTCATCAGATTGTGCAATTTTTAAACCTAAACCAGCAGCCAGCCTAACCTTACCTTTACTGTTGTTTTTCAATCCTTTAAGTTCATCCAGAACAAAGCTTGTTGTAAGCAACTTGTAATTAGGTAAAATTCTTTTAAACTCTTCAAGAATATCTATATTGAATTGAAAAGGAATCATGAAAAAGTTAGTATCAATAAATACCTCTCTTTTGTCCTTAGATTCCATGATATCACAGCTAACTAAATTTTTTAAAATAACGGCACAACAATAATCAATGATGAAAAATCATCTATCCTTAAGATTATTGAATTATACCGAATCCAATCAATCTCCAACGAGCACCTACTCTACGGGATAAAGCTACTCTATCACCCTTATCAGCACATACAGGTAATTTCAATGCAACGCTGACATTTTTCTTAACTTTTGTTACAACACCGATAGTGGTGGTTGTTCCACAGTTAATCATTAAAGGCTCTTTAAGTTTAATTGGATCTACTTTTCTTTCATCTTTAGTTCCTACAACACATTCCAATAGTTCAGTTTTCATATCAAAACTATGTAAGACATCAGGTAATGTACCTTCAGCACCAGCAACAGAACCAGATAATGAATCCGCTTTGGTTAATGCAGGGTCTAATTTGGTAGCTACACCAATAAGACCACCAGGTCCAACTTCTTCAACTGATTCTCCACCAGCTTCCAAGCCGATGATTTCAGAAGTTAAGTTAATCCATTTGTTTTGTTTGCTTTCTTTAATATTAATTCCGGGCCTAATTTCAATAATATCTCCTAATTTAAGAGTACCTTGAACTAAACTTCCACCGATTACTCCACCTTTGATTTTCTTAGGATGGGAACCAGGTTTATTAATATCAAAAGATCTAGCTACATGCATTCTAGCAGGTTTGTCCAATTCCTTTTCTGGTGTAATGATTGTGTCGTTGATAGCCTTAATAAGAATGTCAATATTAGCTCCTTGTTGAGCAGATACTGGAATGATTGGAGCATCTTCTGCACAAGTACCTTTTACAAATTCCTTGATTTCATTGTAACTCTCAATAGCTCTTTCTCTAGGAACAATATCTACTTTATTCTGAACTACAACTACATCTTTAACACCAATAACATCAAGTGCCATCAAGTGTTCTTTGGTTTGTGGTTGTGGACATTTTTCGTTAGCTGCAATTACTAAAACAGCACCATCCATAATTGCTGCACCAGATAACATAGTAGCCATTAAAGTCTCGTGTCCTGGAGCATCTACAAATGATACTTTTCTAACGACTTCAGTTTCACTTCCACAATGTTCACAAACATCTTTAGTAGTGTAACATAAAGGTTCTTCACAATTAGGACATTTTCTGAATTCAATATCTGCATATCCTAAACGAATTGAAATACCTCTTTTTGTTTCTTCACTGTGAGTATCTGTCCATACACCAGATAATGCTTTGGTAAGTGTTGTTTTTCCGTGATCGACGTGGCCCACAAGTCCTATGTTAACATCAGATTGTACTTTCACAGATTACACCTTTAATTTTTTTATAGTTTTTTATAGGAAATAATTTTGAATTAATTAATAAATTTTAATTAATAAATGAATTTAAATTAATAAAGGATTTGAATTAATTAATGAATATAATAACTATTAATGAAAATTTATAATTAATATTGAATCATACTTATAAATCTTTAATAAATTCTCTTATTTTTTAAATTGAAATCATATTTATAATTCAATATTAATATAAACATGATTTTTAACTTTAAAATTGATAATAATAAAATATAATATAAATTTGAAAATTTTAATAATAAATAATAATTTTTTTAAATGAAAAACAAAAATGATAATGAAAAGGTTCATTACAGATTTCAAAATGAATGAAAAATGATAATGAAAAGGTTCATTATAAATTTCATTTATCATTAAGCTATCTGATTATTCTTCTGCTTCTCCTTCTTCTTCAGGATTTAAGATATCAGATATGGATTTGTTGCCTGCTTTAGCAACAATAGTGTTGATTTGGACAATATCTTCAGAGATAGTGTTTCCTCTGACAGTTTTTCTTCTTTTAACACCATTAGCTTTAGGTTTGTAGCCTATTCCACCGGTTAAAAGACTTTTGATTCTTATAGGACCATCAACGTCTTTTTTCATAGTGAAACCGTTTTTGTCACTACCACCAGTGATTTTTAAAGTGTAGCCATCTAAACCAACGATTTGACCATCGAATTCTTCACCGATTTTTAAACCGTTTAATTGTTTTGCATCATCAACTTCTAATTGATAACTTAATTCCTTATCAGATACAACAATTTTAAATGCCAATAAAATTCCTCCTTTTATTTTTAGGAATTTAATCTCCCTTAATCTCTAGTATTTATTCTATAATCTTAAATATATGTGAAATTAATTATGAAATTAATTTTAGTTAAATATTTGATTGATTATTAGATTTATTTGATTAATATTTGATTTATTTGATCAATTTGTTTTAATTGATCAATTATTTGATACTTGATGAATTGATATTAATATTCGAAAAGACCTAATTTACCCCAATTTCTATCTTTCTTACATTTAATCTCTAAGATTTCGTCAAGGACCATGAATTCATCTTCATCCAATTTATCCTTAAACTCCCTTTCCAAGGTCTTATAATGATTTTCAGGAATATCCACATATAAGGTATCCCCTTCTTCAAAGTCCTTTCCTGCCACAGCGTCATCGATAGCCATAGCAACTCTTTGACCTCTTGAAATTGCAGGTAATGTTTCACCCTTATCTTCCATACTTGCAATGGTACCTACATAATCACCATTTGCATTCATCAATGCATAGCCTTGTTTTACAGTTCCTGCTTCCACTTCAATACCGCAGATTGCAGGTTTGCTTTGCCTAAATATCAATTTTGGAAGTATCATGAATTTAGCAGGTTTGATAATCGCTTCAAGCCATTGCTTTTTCTGAGCTTCTTTTCTCTCAAGAGCCCAAGCTTCATAATCTTCGGTAATTTGATAAATCACATCACCTTTAAAGAGTTTAACCCCTGAATTATTTAAATCGACTTCAGCCTTAGGATGTATCTTTACATTGAATGCAATAATTACACCATGTTCGATATTTTCATCTTTAGCAATGGATGCGTCAATAACATCCCTTTTGTTCACATCCCCAATTTCTGCAGATCTGATTGGAATATCCATTTCCTTAAGCAAATGAACAACCGCTTCAAGTGAACCTAATGTATCTGCCTTAACAAATAATCCTTCATCATCAGTGTCAACGGTAATGTCTTCCAATTCTTTTAATAATTCTGCCTCAACGTCCTCTTCATCACTTAATACCCTAAGTGGAGAACCTGAAACAACATCATCAAGATTTGGAGCAGCTATCTTGATACCTGCTGCCGCAACAACCTCATCGACCTTTTTGAATTTCTTTTTGGAATCTCTCATCTCTTCAAAAGGGAGAGGCCTTAAGATAGATCTGATTTTGGTCTTTACAACATTGTTTGCATCCATCAAAGTTATTTCATCCCCATCACGGAGAACACCATCATAGATGATACTGTCAACAGTTACACCAAGACCTGTTTCCTCCTTGACTTCAAGGACAGTTCCTTTAGCAGGAGCATCTTCGTTGATTTCCAATTGTTCTGTCAAATATTCTTGAGCTAAACCTAATAACATGACAATAAGCTCAATAATACCTTCACCAGATTTTGCGCATATTGGAATGATTGTAATTTGGCTTGCAAAATCACTTACTCTATCAAATCTTTCGGATTGGAATCTTTCTTCATGCAATTTACCTACAAGCTCATAAACCTTTAAATCCAATTCAGTTTGTACACTTGGAGCTTGCTCTTTAAAACTTTCCATAAAGGAAGCACCTTCATGAATATCCCATCCAAAGATCCTATCAATTTTATTAGCTACAACAATAAATGGAGTTTTATACATCTTTAAAATATTAATTGCCTCATAGGTTTGAGGTTTAAAACCTTCATTTATGTCAACAATTAAAATAGCTAAATCAGCTAAAGCTCCACCACGTTTACGAAGTGATGTAAATGCAGCATGCCCTGGAGTATCTACAAAAAATAAACCTGGAATTGTATCTTTAATTGATAAACGAGCTATAAAATCTCCACAAATTTCATTTATTGTATCTATTGGTATTTCAGTAGCTCCAATGTGTTGGGTAATACCGCCTGCTTCCCTATCAGCTACAGTACTTCCTCTGATATAATCCAATAAGGTAGTTTTACCATGGTCTACATGACCTAATACAGATACAATTGGGGATCTAATCTTCATTTTTACTCCACTCACAATTTAATAATTCAATAAATCAAACAAATTCAATAAATTTAACAAATATAATTTCAACCAATATTAAGCTAAATATAGCTAATGATTATAGACAACGAATATTACCATTCAATAATCGAAAATTAATAGATTTTGAATCTATTCGTAAATCCAAGCGTTATCAGACATAGAATAATCGCAAATTTCTTCTTCATCAAAGAAAAGAGCAATTTCTCTTTTAGCAGATTCAGGTGCATCGGATGCATGGATAATGTTTCTTCCAGTATCCATACCGAAATCTCCTCTAATGGTTCCAATATCTGCTTCTTTAGGATTGGTTGCTCCTACCATTTTTCTAATTACTGAAATTGCGTCGTCACCTTCAATAACCATAGTTAATGCAGGAGAAGAAGTGATATATTCAACTAAACCATTAAAGAATGGTTTTTCAGCGTGTTCACCATAATGCTCTTTAGCTAAATCTTCGTCAATTTGTCTTAATTTCATAGCAACAATTTTGAGACCTTTATTTTCAAAACGGCTTAAAATTTGACCCATTAAATGTCTAGATACCGCATCAGGTTTCATCATAACAAAGCTTCTTTCAATCATTATTTAACCCATTTAACTTTTCTTGGTACTCTACCAAGTTTTATCATATTTTTTTCACATTTACTACTACAGAAGAAATAGATGGAACCGTCTTTTTTAACATACATTTTTCCAGTACCTTCTTCTATTTCTTTACCACAGAATGAACAAGTTCTCATGTTAAAACACCTTCTAATTTATAAGCCCTAATAACTTACGTTATTATGGAGTTCTAATCTCCTTAGCTTCTCTGATTGTGTCGAGTAACATTAAAATATCGCCTTCACGTACAGGACCCATGATATTTCTTGTTAAAATTCTTCCTTTATCTCTTCCATCAAGAATTCTGCATTTTACTTGCATGATTTCTCCAGTCATTCCAGTTCTATGAAGAACTTCAATAACTTCAGCTGGACTTCCTTCTTCCATATTATCACCTGTTAATTAAAGTGAAGATAAAAATCTTCTAAACAGTGCAATACTTATTCTTTAAGTTCTGCAACTTTTTCAACAACTTCTGCTACTAAGTCTGCAGCATCTCCAGCATCTACGATACAAGCGGAAGCAGTTCCAACACTTAAACCAGCAGCTGCACCAACTTTATCTTTGGTAGCTAAGTATACGTAAGGAATTTCTTTTTCTTCAGCAAGAACAGGAATGTGAGCAACGATTTCTGCAGGATCAACATCTTCTGCGATAACGACTAAAGCTGCGTTTCCTCTTTCGATGAATTTAGTTACTTCGTTAGTTCCTTTTGCTACTTTACCAGTATCTTGTGCTACTTCTAAAGCTTCTTCTACTTTGTTAGCGATTTCTTCAGGTGTATCAAATTTTACATAAATGTTTGCCATATAATTTACCTCCTTTTTCATCTGGCTTTTGCCATCCATCGGCAAATATTATAACTGTAATGAAATCCATATTTTTTTTAAATTTCGATATACGATAATACAATTATAATAATTAAAACAGCGAAACTGTCCATTTCAGACAATTCACTATAAAAAAAAATCAGTAAAAACAACCAAATAACAATTAACAATCAAATAATTAATATATCAATAGATTAATCAACGAATCAATCAATAAATAATAATTTATCAATTATAGATAAAACTTAATAAAAATATAATATTTTGTAAAAAGTTCGCTTATATAAGCTTGATATTCGATTATAATTACAGATTTAAAGTTTTAATCTATAACTCTAAATATTATATTCACATCACTAAATAATAAAGCCTAAAATAAATTTTAAAAAAACGATTTTATTTTAGTTTAATATTTTCAATGAATATTATTAGTTTAAGTAAAATTAGCTAATAATATAAAATTTTTCAATTTAGTATTAATGAAATAAATTCTAGAGAACTAGACACAATAAAATATGTAAATTATAGTATATAAATGTTATTAGAAAAATAGGCTAAAAAAAGAGAAATCTGCTTATAATTAATCAGATTTTAAAATTATAATAAAAAATAAAAAAGGAATTCGTATAAAGTCATAAGAAAAAGATTAAAGTAAAAAAATTACTTTAATCTAAATCTCAAACGAAAATATTAAACAGCAAACTTATTTAATTGCTAATTTAATGTCTTCAGCTTTTACAGTTTTTCTACCTGCATGGCGTGCAAAGTTAACTGCTTTTTGAGCAATTTCGTTTCCGTATTCTTCGATTGCTTCAACTAATTCTTCTTTAGCTGCATCAGCTACTCTTTCAGCACCAGCATTTTTTAATATTCTTCCGATAGGAGCGATTGGTAATTCCATATTTAACACCTCAAATTTTTATAATAATAATTGTATATTTCCTAATATATAAATATATCTATCAAAATGCTTAAAATTTGATAATATTTACATAATTCTAGTAATAATTTATAAAAAATATAATCTATTTTTCAAATCAAATCTTAACAAAAAAATATAAAAAATATCAAAATTTTATTAAAAAATATTATACTAATTAAGAAATGATTAAAAAATATAAAAAAAATCAAAGATTAAAAGAAAAATATTAATAAAATCAGAAAAAATATGCTCTCAGAAAGGAGTTAAAAATTTGAAAGAATAATAAAAAAATTATAAACATTATTATTGAAATTAATGAAAATTCAAAAATTTAAAAAATAATATTGAAAAAATAAAAAAATCAAAAATAATATACTTAAAAAAATAAAAAAAACAGAAAGATAGATTTAGGGAAGATCCTAAATCTTTTTAATTTATCTTTTAATTTAAAAAGGCAAGTGTATATACTGATTTAAGTTAGTAAATGAATTAGTGTTCCAATTCTTGATATTACCTAATCCATTGCTTTTACTGGTTGCATCGGCAGTATACCAAACACCATCAATGTATATTTGAGCCCATACGTGTCCAGTTACTAAACCACTGTTGAACTTACAGTTTTTAGCATGGGAAAATCTTGCAGGTATTCCTGCAGCCCTACAGAGAGCTACAACCAAGTTAGCTTGGTCACAACAATTTCCAGTACCACTGCTTAAGGTTTTAGCAGCACCTTTTTGACTGTTTGAATAATAACTGTAAGCAATATTATCCCTTACATAGTTGAAGATTGCTGTTGCCTTGTCCCATGTGGAAGTTTTACTGGAAGTTAACTTGTTTGCTAAAGTCTGTATAGCAGAAGTTATGGCATCATAGCCAGAAGACTTCAAATATTTAGCAAGCTCTGCATCACTAAGACTTTCAATCTCATTCAATCCTTTCTTGTATTGTGATGCATTACCGCGAGGAACATTAACCTTTAAATTTACAGATTCATTTGATGCAAGATCACCAGCAAATGCATATTTCAATGCATAAGTTTTACCTGCTGCCGCATTAATGGTCAGACTTACCATACCATTCTTATCAGTTGTTCTAGCATAAGTAGAACTGTCTGGCCCAAATATAAATGTAATCTTTTTATTTACCAAAGGATTACCATCTGCATCCTTTAAGTAAACCTTATAAACGTTACCCTTAATGATGGTACTTCCAGAACCACTAATAGTAGTTTTAGACTGAACCTTAAGATTTACAGAACCGCTGGATGCGAAATAATAGTCATCACCAGCAAATGCATATTTCAATGCATAAGTTTTACCTGCTGCCGCATTAATGGTCAGACTTACCATACCATTCTTATCAGTTGTTCTAGCATAA